>JAIBJL010000455.1 GCA_020029545.1 Gammaproteobacteria bacterium | reverse complement strand
CGGCAGGCGCTGATCGATCTGCGCGATCGGGGCGTCGCCGTGCTGATCATCTCGGAAGATCTCGACGAGTTGTACGCGATCTGCGATCGCCTGGCCGTGCTGGCAGGCGGACGTCTGTCGCGCGTCTGCCCGGCCGAGGAATTGCCGCTGGAAACGCTCGGTGTGTGGATGACCGGTGGTTTCGACAAGCCGTCGGCGGAGGCTCAAGTTGTCGGCGCTTGATCGCTTCGGGTCGTTGCGGGGGCCGTTCGAGCTCGAACGTCGCGCCGAACCTTCGCGCGTGATGCCCTATCTGTCGCCGCTGATCGCGGCAATGGCAATGGCGATCACGGGGTTCATTCTGTTCAGCGCGCTGGGTAAGGAGCCGGTGACGGCATTCCGCGTGTTTTTCATCGAGCCGGTGTCGACTCTGTATGGGCTGAGCGAACTGCTGGTGAAAGCCACACCATTGTTGTTGTGCGCGATCGGACTGACGATCGGGTTTCGCGCCAATGTCTGGAATATCGGCGCCGAAGGTCAACTGGTCATGGGTGCCATGGCGGGTGGCAGCATTGCATTGTTCGCGTCGGGCCTGGGAGCATTCACGATTCCATTGATGTTGCTGGCTGGCATGGCCGGGGGAATGGCCTGGGCCGGGATCGCTGCATGGTTGCGCACGCGCTTTCACACCAGCGAAATTCTCGTGACGCTGATGCTGGTTTACATTGCCAGATTGGCGCTGTCGTATGTGACGCACGGGCCGTGGCGCGATCCTGCCGGCTTCAATTTCCCCCAGTCGGAAGCCTTCGAGGCACATGAACTGATGCCGCTGCTGTTCGAAGGCACGCGTGTCAGCATCGCCTTTGTCATGGGTATCGGGCTCGCCCTCCTGGCACTGGTGTTTGTCAGCCGAAGCTTTGCCGGCTTTCGCATGCGTGTTGCGGGCCTGGCGCCGGCAGCAGCGGCCTATGCAGGCTACAGCGACAAGGGAACGATCTGGCTGGCCCTGCTGATCAGCGGCGCGACGGCGGGTCTCGCGGGTGTTTGCGAGGTTGCCGGGCCCATCGGCATGCTGACACCGGATATCTCACCAGGCTACGGCTTCGCTGCCATCATCGTTGCGTTCGTCGGTCGGTTGCATCCGGTCGGCGTGGTGCTTGCTTCATTGCTGATGTCCGCGCTGTATCTCGGCGGCGAATCGGCGCAGATCGAACTGCAATTGCCGGCGTCGATTACCGGCATGTTCCAGGGTTTGCTGCTGTTCTATCTGCTGGCGGCCGATCTGTTCATCAACTTTCGTCTGCGGCGCAGCGTGGCGGTCACCCGGTCCCAGGCGACAGCGAACGCGGTATCCGTCAAGCGTCCGGCCAACGCATGAACATCGAACAATGGTTGCCGATCTTCACCAGCACGGTGACCGCCGCGACGCCGCTGATCATCGCGGCGCTCGGCGTGCTGGTGTGCGAACGCGCCGGCGTGCTCAATCTCGGCGTGGAGGGCATGATGCTGATCGGCGCGGTGACGGCATTCGCCGTGGGCACGCTGAGCGGCAGCGTGTTGCTGGGATTTGTTGCGGCGGCGGTAGCCAGCATGGCAGTGGCATTGCTGTTTGCCGTGCTCACGCTGACGTTGCAAACCAATCAGGTCGCGACCGGACTGGCACTGGCATTGTTCGGCGTGGGCCTGAGCGCGTTCGTCGGCCAGGACTTCGTCGGCATGCCGATCGATCGCATTGCGGCACTGCATATCCCGTTGCTCGGCGACATTCCGCTCCTGGGTGCATTGCTGTTTCGCTTCGACCCCGTCGTGTATTTCTCGCTGGCGCTGTATGGTGGCGTGTCGTGGTTCCTGTATCGCACCGGCGCCGGATTGCGGTTGCGTGCCGTGGGCGAGTCGCCGACCGTCGCTCATTCGATCGGCGAACCCGTCATTCGCATTCGCTATCTCGCGGTGTTGTTTGGCGGCGCGATGAGCGGGATTGCCGGTGCGTACCTGTCGACGGCACTCACGCCGATGTGGGTCGAGGGCATGAGCGCCGGGCGCGGCTGGATCGTGCTGGCGCTGGTCGTCTTTGCCACGTGGCGTCCGTTACGCGTGCTGTTGGGCGCGTACTTGTTTGGGGGTGTCACGGTGTTGCAACTCTATGCGCAGGGGGCAGGCGTGACGATACCCAGCGAATTCTTGTCGATGCTGCCTTACCTTGCGACGATCGTGGTGCTGGTGTTGATCTGCCGCGATCCGAAGACCATTCGGCTGAATCAACCGGCCGCGCTGGGCCGCAGTTTCCATCCTGATCACTAGTTTTCATCCTGATCACTAAAAGCCTGTGAGTAGCGCTTATCTGATCGATTGGCTGAGCCTGCTGGGACGGTGGGTACACCTGATCACCGGCATCGCCTGGATCGGCGCCTCGTTCTATTTCGTGTGGCTGGACAATCATCTGTTGGCACCGGCGCGCAAAGAGGCGCCGGATGCAGATGCAAATGCCGGCGTCGGTGGCGAGCTGTGGGCCGTGCATGGCGGCGGCTTCTACCATGCGCAGAAGTATCGCGTCGCGCCTGACAAGCTGCCCGGCACATTGCACTGGTTCTATTGGGAAGCCTATGCCACGTTCCTGTCGGGCTTCTTTCTGATGTGCCTGTTGTACTACGCGCGCGCCGAGATCTACCTGATCGATCCGGCCGTCGCTGCACTGTCGAAGCCGCAGGCCATCGGCATTGGCCTGGGCTTTCTGGTCGCGAGCTGGCTGGTCTACGATGTGTTGTGCCGCTCGCCGCTGGGCCGCAACGACCGCGCGCTCGGGGTCGTCGTCGCTGGGCTGCTCGCAGTGGAAGCCTGGGCACTGTGTCATCTGTTGAGCGGTCGCGGCGCCTTCATCCAGTTCGGTGCGGCGCTGGGCACGATCATGGTGGCGAACGTGTTCTTCGTCATCATCCCTGGGCAGCGCGAGTTGGTACGAGCAAAACAAGAGAGTCGCGTCCCCGACCCGGTTCACGGGCAGCGCGGCAAGCAGCGCTCGGTCCACAACACCTATTTCACGTTGCCGGTGCTGTTCACCATGATCAGCCACCACTACGCGATGACCTACGGCGCTGGTTACAACTGGCTGGTACTGATCGGAATGTGCATCGCCGGTGCCCTGATCCGCGCCTGGTTCGTTGCGCGTCATAAAGCGCATGAGCGCGGCGGAAAGACGTCGCCCTGGCTGGCGGCACTCGGGGTACTCACTCTGGCGGCCGTCGCCTTTGCACTGACGCCGGCCTCTGGAACCCAAGCGGTTTCGATGGCGCCGCCGCGAGCGCAATCGCCAACCGTAGCCGAGTTCGAACAGGTGAATGCGATTCTCAAGCTGCGCTGTCAACCCTGCCATTCGGCGTCGCCCACGCAACCGGGCTTCGTGGCACCGCCGAACGGCGTCGTGCTCGACACGCCCGAGCATATTTTCGCGCAGCTCCTGCAGACCCACCAGCAGCTGTCGACACGGGCGATGCCGATCGGCAATCTCACCGGCATGACGGAAGAGGAACGCAGTACCGTGTTGGCATGGATCGATCATGGCGCTCCGCGATAACCCTGCCTCCTCCCTAACCTTCCCCCGCGGGGCAGGAGAAGGGATCGGAAGTACCGCCCCCGCAAGTACGGCCCATCGTGGGGCCGTACTGCACTTTCGCAGCGATCCGGGCGAACACGATCACGCGGACTCTTACCAATACTGGCCTGACGGAGTGCTCGTTATCAGAGAGGGTCGCGTCGAAGCGGTCGGCCCGGCAGCCGATCTGTTGCCTTCGTTACCCGGCACGCAAATCATCGAGCATCGCGATGCACTGATCCTGCCAGGCTTCATCGATACGCA
>JAIBJL010000006.1 GCA_020029545.1 Gammaproteobacteria bacterium | reverse complement strand
CCTGCTGCCTTACTGCCAGGAACACCGAATCGGTGTGCTGATCAATCGGCCGTTCGAGGAAGGCGAATTGTTCACTGTCGTGCGGCAGAAAAAACTGCCTGGTTACGCGCGCGAGATCGGTTGTTCGAGCTGGGCGCAGTTCTTTCTCAAATTCATCGTTTCACATCCGGCAGTCACGGCGGTGATTCCGGCGACTTCGCGCATGAATCACATGCAGGACAATCTGCGGGCGGGCAGCGGGCCCATGCCGGATGCCGCCATGCGCGAGCGTATGGCGAAGGAACTGACCTGACGCCTCAGCAGGCCGACGACTCACGCGCACTGCCCAGCCGTCCGAAAAAACCTGTGAACTGTGTCTCAGGTCTGCAGATCTGCGTGCCGAGAGAGACTGACGGCGCCTGAAAATCAGCCAACTGTGCGATGCGTCGCTGTTTGCAGCGGAATCCGTACTGTGCATGGTGCCAAGCCCTGGCCTCACCGGCATACTCGGACAGTTTTATGTCAGCGAGCAGAACGTTGCTAGCGCAGCACGCCAAACAGTGGGAGCCGACATGGGTGTCATTCTGATTGCATACGAGCGTGAGTCCGAACAGTCGGCGCTCGAGCAATTGCTGACAGCACGTGGACATCAGGTGGTGCGGGCTGGCAATGGCCTGACGGCGCTCGATGCCGCGCGTCGCGAACCGCCGCACCTGATCGTTTCCGACATCGTACTGCCGCGCATGGACGGTTTCGCGCTGTGCCGCAAATGGAAGCAGGACGAACGCTTGCAGTCGGTCCCCTTCTTTTTCTACACGCGCCGCCACGACGATCCCAAGTACGAACGCTTTGCCTTGGAGCTGGGTGCAGAACGCTTCTTCGCGCGGACTGTGCAGCCTGACGCGCTGCTCAATACCATCGACGAAACGGTGCCACGCTCGACCCGCGGCAGCGAAGCGATGCCGTTGCAGTCGCTGGATGAGTCGGCCACACGGCGCGCGCAGGAGCAGGAGCGCGCACAGCAGATGCAGCAGCTGGCGCTGGAACGAGCGCAGCAGGCGCAAAGCGCACTGCATTCACAGATGGCTGAACTGGAAGCGGCCAACCACAGGCTGGCCGCCGGGGAGGCGCGATTCCGCAATGTCTTCGAGGCCAATCCGCTGCCCATGTGGATTGCCGACCGCGCCACCAACGGATTCATTGCGGTGAACAACGCGGCATTGGCCTTGTACGGCTACGGACGCGCGGAGTTTCTGGGTCTGACGTCGCAGGCGCTGATAAGTGAAGGCGCAGTGCCGGGTCGCGGCGGCAATGGTGTCCTTGCCCATCGCAGCAAGACAGGAGCATCGCTGGATGTCGCGCTGTCGATGCGCGAAATGGAGTTCGACGGTCGCCAGGCGGATCTGGTCTGTGCCTTCGATCTGGGTGATCGCGTGGTACGCGAGCAGCAACTGCAGGATCAATGCAGCACGCAAAGCGCGATCATCAATGGGCTTGCCGATGGCTGCTTCGTGCTGGATGCCAACGGCCGGATTCTGGAAGTCAATGATGCGTATTGCCGCATGTCGGGCTATTCGCGCGATGCATTGCGCCGGATGAATGCGGCGGACCTGGAACATCAGGAGCCGGGGGAAACCACCATCCGTTTGCAGCTCGGACGGCATGCCGGCGACAGTCGCTACGAAACCAAGCATAAACGCAGCGATGGTTCGCTGTTCGATGTCGAGCTGAACATCGGCAAGATGCAGCACACCGTGGCCGACAGTGTGGTCGTGATCCGCGATGTCAGTCAGCGTCGCCGCGAACTCATCGCCCATCGGGTGGCGCAACGCCAGATGGAATTCCTGGTCGACCTGTATCGCAAAGCCGATCTGTTCGATGAGGCCACGGTGGTGCGTCGTCTCGTCGATTACGCCGTCGAGGCCACGAACAGTCCGCTGGCTTACTTTTACCTGGTGAACCAGCCGGAGCAGACCATCACGCTCTGCGCATGGCGCGATCACGCTGCTTCGCAAGCGACATTGGCGCACGTCGAATCCCGGCCGCTGGCAAGCTCGGGATGGTTTGCCGAGTGCGTACGCACACGTCAGTCGACATCCGCAAACGACCTGTCATGGAAACCGCAAGGCGATGGCTTGCCCGATCTGCAGCGGTTTTTAGCCGTGCCATTGATCGCCGGTGACCAGGTAGTCGCCGTGCTGGGCGTGGCAAATCGCGATGCGGGTTATGGCGAAGACGACCAGCGCATCCTCGGTACTCTGGCCGACGATGTAGGTCGCGTATTGCAGGCGCGGCGTGCGCATGCCCAGACGCTGGGCTCGTTGCAGCGCGCCGATGTCGCCATGCAGGCCATGATCGATTCGTTGCTGCGTATCAGCGAGATCCACGATCCGTACACGGCGGGCTCGGCGCGGCGGGTGGCAGCGCTTGCTGTGGCGCTTGCTCGTGAAGCGGGACTCGATGGCGAACGACAGCACTCGCTGCGCGTTGCGGCGTTGCTGCGTGATATCGGTAATGTGGCCGTACCGGCGGCGATTCTCGCGAAGCCATCTCCCCTGACCGAGCAGGAAATGGCCCTGGTGCGCACGCATGTGGAGGCCAGTTGCCAGTTGCTTGCGGGGATCGATTTCGGCACGCCGGTCGCAGAGATCGTGTCCGCGCATCACGAACGTCTCGACGGGACGGGCTATCCACGCGGGTTGCAAGGTGATGCGATTCCGTTGGAGGCGCGCATTCTCGCAATTGCCGATACCGTAACGGCCATGTGTTCGATGCGGCCGCACCGTGCAGCCGTCGACGTCAACGCAGCGATCGACGAGATCAATCGCCAGTCCGGTACGCTGTTCGATCCGGTACTGGTCGAAGCCTGTACCCGGCTCGTTCGACAACATGGATTTGCTTTGCCGGCCGTCGGTTGAGCGGCGCAACGAATTCGATGCCCCGACAGTGATCCGCTCCTGCGCCGCGGTCTCTTCCGTGGCTCCTTCATTGACGCGATACCGCGCGCTGCGTTTCGACAGGCAATGACTCGCTGATCGGCAGCACCGGATCAAGGTACCGGGTCAAGGTGTCGGCATCTACTGACAGTTGCATTGGCCGACGTGCTGCGATTTACTCGCGCTACCTTCTTAGGCAAACCCGTCGCAAGGCGGGGACGCAAAGCCTCCGGTCCGGAAGCATCTGCCACAGCAGGTGCTACAGGATAGCGGGGTTGCCGGCCAGCTGCTTCGATCAGCGCCGTCATCCCCTCGACCCATCCGGTTCGCAGTCCACGCGTTGCTCAAGAAGCATCGCGCGTTCGCCTCGTGTCCTGAGGACGGGATACGTGGCATAGCGAAAGGTAATCAACACTGCAAATTGCCAAGGGCAAACCCGTCGAAAGATGGGGACGCAAAGCCTCCGATCTAACGGAAGAAATTCCCAGGACAGCGGGGCTGCCAATGAGTCGTGAGACGGATCGATGACCGCAAGTCACCGCTCCGGCCCAGTACCGCATCATTGCAGCAACCTCCTGCGAACCGTGGCGGCGTCATGCCCCGAACAAGGTCGCACGTAGCGCCGCCGGCCCGGCGCACGAGTGCAGGGAAAGGGAGAGGTTCGAATGACGATGAAAGTAGTCGTTTCGCGTAGTGCCGCTGCACGTTGTGCGCTGCTACTGACGGTTGCCGGCTTCCTGACAGGTTGTTTCGAAGAACAGTCCGGCAGTTCATCCGAAGCGATCGTTGCCGCGGCCGCGATCGATACGACGAGCGCCGCAAATCAAGCGCCGGAGATTGCCGGTGTGCCGGCGGCATCCATCGAATCCGGACAAACTTACACGTTTGAGCCTTCGGCCAAGGATGCCGACAGCGACTTCCTGGAATTCGAGGTGACCAACAAGCCGACGTGGGCTCGGTTCAACAATGAAACCGGCACATTGTCCGGCACGCCGCAGGACACCGATGTCGGCGAGACGCAGGACATCACGATTGCCGTGACCGACGGCCGCGATCTTCGGGCTATTGGACCGTTTCGCATTCGTGTAGCGCAACGGGGCAGCGCTGCAGCTACCAATAACACCGCACCGGTCATCAGCGGTGCAGCAGGCACCAGCGTACAAGTCGGCTCCAAGTACAGCTTCACGCCCGCGGCAACCGACGTGAACGGCGATCGGCTCTCGTTCGTGATTTCGAATCGCCCGTCCTGGGCCACGTTCAATACGACGACCGGCACCCTTGCAGGAACACCGACGGCGGCCAATGTCGGGACCTATGCGAACATTGTCGTGAGCGTGACCGACGGCCGCGCCACGACATCGCTGCCGCCCTTCTCGATTCAAGTCAACAACAGCAACAATCGCCTGCCGACCATCAGCGGTACGCCCAGCACGAGCGTGCTGGCGTCGCAGGCATATTCGTTTGCTCCGGTCGCAGCGGATGCCGATGGCGATACGCTGGCGTATACGATTCAGAACAAGCCATCGTGGGCGACGTTCAGTGCGACCAACGGTCGCCTGAGCGGAACACCGGCAGTATCCAATGTCGGCACCTTTGCCAATGTGGTCATCAGTGTCAGTGACGGCAAGGCATCCACCTCGCTGACGCCGTTCACGATCAACGTGGTTGCACCCACCAACCGTGCTCCGACGATCGCGGGCACACCGGGTAAGGCGGCAACCGTCGGATCGGCATATCGGTTCCAGCCGTCGGCAAGCGATCCGGATGGCGATGCGCTGGGCTACACGATACAGAACCGACCCACCTGGGCGACTTTCGATACCGCGACCGGTGTGCTGATGGGTACGCCCAGCGCGGCGGGTACATTCGGCAACATCATCATCAGTGTCAGCGATGGCAAGGCAACGGTTTCGCTTGCGGCGTTCGGAATTGTGGTGACGCAGCCAGCGAACGGTGCGCCAACCATTTCGGGCTCTCCCGCGACTGCGGTATCCGTCGGCAACAGCTATAGCTTTCAGCCCTCGGCTAGCGACCCGAACGGCGATGCGCTCACCTGGTCGATTGCGAACAAACCGTCATGGACGAGCTTCAGCACCGTCACCGGGAAACTCAGCGGTACACCGGCGGCGGGCAATACCGGCAACTTCAGCAACATTGTCATCACGGTGACAGACGGCAAATCGAGCACGTCGCTTAGCGCGTTCTCGATCACGGTCGCGCAGAATGCGACCGGCAATGCATCCCTGTCCTGGCAATCGCCGACCGAGAATGTCGATGGGACTCCGCTCGGCAATCTCGCCGGCTTCCGGATCATGTACGGTACCAGCGCGTCCGCACTGACGCAGATGGTCGAACTCGCCGACGCCTACACTACGAAATATACCCTCGGTGGCCTCGCATCGGGCACATGGTACTTCGCAGTCAAGGCGTACACGAGTGCGGGCGCGGAGAGTGCGCTGTCGGGCGTCGTCAACAAGACGGTTCCCTGAGCGCGCCGGCCCAATTCGCCTTCTAGAAAGTCGGGCCAGGGACGGCCTGGCGATGTCAGACTTGCCGAATACCGGCAAATCGGGTTCCTGGTACTGGTAAAAGCTGGGTACAAGCACGGATGCTTCGTGTGACGCAGCGTGCGGTCAACGATCACGTCACCTGGCAAGCGTACATGGGCCAGACCACTGCCTGGCTCGCAAACATCGTCGATGCTCGGACGATTCCGCACCGCGATGAATCCACTCTCGATGAAATACATCGCAAGGGTGCGGCGTGTAACAGTGCTGCGTTTAGAATCCCGCGCGTGACACGATCCACCGATTCATTGCTCTCGCGCCTGCTGGCGCGCCTCGCGCCGATCGAGCCGCGGGAAGCAGGCGCCGTCGTCGCCGCCTTCGGTTTGTTCTTCTGCATGTGGGCGGGCTACTTCGCCGTACGACCGGTGCGCGAAACGATCGGAACGATGCTGGGGCGTGAGCAGGTCGCCAATCTCTGGATCGCAACCTGGATCGGTGCACTCTCGATCATTCCTCTCTACGGAGCCATCGTTGCGCGCTTTCAGCGACGCATCTTTCTGCCCTGGAGTTATGGTGTCGTTGCCCTGGTGCTTGCCGGCGTCGGTTTCGCGTTGCGCGAACCCCAGATCGACCCGCTGGTCGGCCGCGCCTTCTAAGTATTCATCAGCGTCGTCAATCTGTTGCTGGTGTCGATGTTCTGGAGTTTTCTGCTGGAGCTGTTCCAGCGCAATCAAGCCAAACGACTGTTCGGTGTGATTGCGGCTGGCGGCAGCCTGGGTGCGCTGGTCGGTCCATTGTTATCGGACGTCCTGGTGGGCTGGATCGGCAACAGCGGTGTCCTGTTTGTCGGGGCGCTGTGGTTCGTGGCCGCAATTTTCTGCCAGCGCACCTTGCTCGCTCTACGACCGACGCAAACCGGTGATGCAACACTGGCCGAAGACCGTCCGGTGGGCGGCAGCCTGCTGGCAGGCGTGACATTGATTCTGCGTTCGCCCTATCTGTTGGGCATTGCGTCGTTCGTGATGCTCATCGCTGCAGTCAGCACCTTTCTGTATTTCGAACAGATGAGCCTGATGGAGGCCGAGTATCCGGACGCCGAGGATCGGACGCGCATATTTGCCCGAGTCGACTGGATCGTTCAGACGTTCACCATCCTGTCGCAGATGTTGCTCACTGGTCGCATCGCCGCGCGCTTCGGCGTGACTGCTCTGCTGACGTTCGTCCCGCTGCTGATGATTCCCGCATTCGTGTGGCTGGCCGGCAATGCCACGTTGCTCGCTGTGCTCAGCGTGTTTGTACTGCGTCGCTCCTGCGAGTACGCCTTCATTCGACCGGGGCGCGAAATGCTGTGGAGCTCGTTGGACACCGAGACCAAGTACAAGGCCAAGAGCACAATCGATGTGGCCGTGTATCGCGGTGCCGATGCGCTGGCGGCACAGTTCAGCAATGGTCTTGCGACAGCGGGCTTCGGCACAGCAGTCGTTGCGTTGCTGGGCGCTGTCGTCGCTGCACTATGGGGACTGAACGGCTGGTGGCTCGGCCGGCGCTTCGAGGCTCACGCCGAAATCCGGACAAACAAGACTGGATAACAACGGTTGCGATGCTTACTGCAGCGTGCGTCGCTCGTGCTTGCCTGGCACGAGCGAGCGGTCGCAGTCTTCCAAGACAGCAGTAAGTCGTGTTGTCGGTTACTCGCCAGACATCGCTTCCGTGCGGTCTGCAACCTGGTCAAGACGTTGCCCTGCTACGCCTGTTGAGCCGGTGGTCGCTGCAGGCGGTGTGCTGCGTATCGACTCGGGCGCAGCCGCCTGCTGCGCCTGATTGAGCAGCTGTCCAATGCTCGGCAGATCCGGCAGGCCGAGTTCGAACTCACGGTCCAGCGCTGCGGCGGCAGCGTAATCCTTCTGCGCCTCTTCAAGCTTGCCGGCATTCAGGGCCTGGTGCGATTGATCGAGCAGACGTGCGCCGAGATCGGTTGCCGTGATCTTCAAGCGCGTCTCATCTTCGCCGGCCTCGCGCGCGCGCCGCAGATAGTCGGCAGCACTGTCGTCGACGGGTGCCAGCAGCTGGCTTGCAGCGAGACGGGCGCGTGCGCGATCGATCTGCGGTGTCGGAACCGGCGGGGTTGGCCGAGTGGCGACCGTCGATTGAGCCATCGGTGTCTTTGGGGTCATGACCGCGGGCGCAACGGAGGCCGACGCGGCCGGTGCGACTGGAGGTGTCGTTGCCGGCAGCGCGGTGCCGGTTGAAGGCGTTGCAGCTTCGACACCGCTGGAGGTCGCGGGCACGAGCGTCGAACGGGCTGCGGCGAGTTGCGCCGACAGTGCCTGCAGCTGGCGATTCAGGCTGGCCAGATGGGGATGTGCGGGATGTGCGCGTTGCAGGTCTGCGAAGGCGCCTGCGGCTGCGATGGCATCGCCGCGACGCAGTGCAGTCACGACTCGCTTGTCGAGAGCAGCCATGACGCGATCGATGCCACTGCGTGCTTCCGAGTTGTCCGGCGACGCATCGAGCGCGGCCCGATACAGGGACAACGCATTGTCGTCGCTGTCTCCCGAGAGTCTGCCGCTGCGAAAGGCGGCTTGCGCGCGGGCGAGAAAATCATCCGTTGGCGATTGTACGACGCTGCTGGCGACACGCTCGCTGCGACGGTCCATGGCCAACCACAGACCTAGGGCGCCGACGACCGCGAACGCCGCCATACCCCAGCGGAATTTGCCGGTGCCGGGTCGGCGTGCGTTCTGACGCAGCGTCGCGAGTGCCAGTTCGTTGATCTGTCGCAGCTCGCCGTAGCGGCGTGTTGCGGTGCCGAGGAACAGGCTGGCACGAGCCGGTGAAACCGGCTTGTGAAGAAAGCGGTAAATGCGCCCGCTGCTGATGGCAGAAGCCACCGCAACTTCTTCATCGCGACGGCCCGTCGCAAGAATGATCAATTCGGGAAACTGCGTCTGCAGGCGCTCAAGCAGATCGAGCGTGTCACCCTGCATCAGCGCGAGATCAGCGATGAGAATGCCGCAGCGTCCGCCGACCAGCAGCTCGATCGCTACATCGGGGGAAGGTGCCTGCCAGAGGGCATGCCGCGGCGATGAAGCTTCACGCAGTGTGGCGAGAAGTTTCTCGTCGCTGGTCAGTAAAACAACATCGACGACGGGCGGCGCGTCATTGACGGCGCGCTGCATCTCAGCACGGCTTATGCGTCGCTGCTGCTCGGCCACATCGATCCTGCGCTCATTCCAGGCACACGACCAGCTGTGCAGAATGACTGCGCCAGTTGATCGGTATGACGAACGATCGAATGTTGTCCGGTGTCACGACCTTCTCGGGATCGCCTGCATGAATGGTCGGCACGGAGATCATGAAGTCCTTGCCGAAGTCGCGACGCGCATTGCCGGAGATGGTATTGGCGACTTCGCCCACCAGGTCGGCCATGTTTTCCTGCGTCAGCTCGGTTTCGCCCATGCGCATCAGCATCACGGTCAGCATCGGTCGCGATGCGGTGAAATACACGATCCCCCGGCGCTTGCCAGCAATGCTGATCAGCCCGGTGAATTCCTGAACCGTCGGGCGACCTTCCTGAACGAGATACGGCGATCCCAGCGAGGCGGGCTGATTAGCCGCTGTCGCGAAGTAGTTCGTCGTACCTTCGATGAAGGTCTCCAGTTCAACTTTAGTCATCATTTCCGGCGCCCCTCAACAGCTCCTCCAGCGCTTCTGTCAGCTGGCGATCTGTGAATGGTTTGCAAAGGAAGCCATTGGCTCCCTTCTTGAGTGCTTCGATAGCGGTAGCTTTGTCCGACAGTGCGGAGATGACGAGGATAAGAACATCCGGCTTGATTTTCACCAGATTTTCCACGCATTCGATGCCATCCATTTCCGGCATCGTGATATCCATCGTGACCACGTCAGCCGGCTCCTTGCGGAAGGCCTCGACGGCCAGTTTGCCATTCGCTGCGGTTGCGATTACCTGCAGTCGATCGACCTGCAGTTCGCGCTCGATCTTGCGGCGAATGATGTTTGAATCATCGCAGATCATGAGCTTGAGCTTGCTAGCCGTCAACGCCTGAACGTTTGCGTTTGCGAGCGCCATTATTGCTGTGCCTCTTTGTCCTTCATTCCTTATTCGGGGGGTTATGCCGCAACGACTGCACGATCGGCAGCGGGAAGCCAGATCTTGAATTTCGAGAACCGGCCGCCGGCCGATGCCAGCCCGACGCGGCCGCCCAGTTCAGCAACCAGGACTCGGACCAGATCCATGCCCGCACCGCGACCGGCATCGCTGGTCACAGCATCAGCGGTGGAGAAGCCCGGACGGAAGATCAGTGCCATCGTCTGGCGTGGATCCAGCAGAGCCGCCTGGGCAGAGGTGATCAGACCCCGTTCCACTGCGACTTCCTTGATGCGATCCAGCTGCAGGCCGCGCCCGTCGTCCTGCACCACCAGTTCGAAGCCGTCGTTTTCACGAGCAGCGAACTCGACGGCCAGGGTACCGGTCTTGGATTTCTGGGCATCGGCACGTTCATCCGGCGATTCGATGCCGTGTACCACGGCGTTGCGAACCAGCTGAATGGTGATGTCCTTGACGGCGCGGCGGTAAGGTTCCGGCACGCGATCCAGACCGGTGCACTTCACCTTGACCTGCTTGGCCTGGCTCGCAGCGACGCGCGCGGCGAGATCTTCGAGAGTACGTTCCAGCCCGCTGCCCGCTTCGCCGGTGATTGCACCGAGCTGCGCAGCCGAATCGCCCTTGTTCGACAACCACGCATCGACTTTTGAAGCCTCCATGTTGTCGGCCGGACCTTCGTTCTTGCGACGTGTCGCAATCGCCTGGTGCAGATCCACCAGCCGGCTGAGCATTTCGCGAACCTGCGCGAGATGGTTGAACAGATCGTCGAGCTTGACCACCAGCGGCAGGAAGTCGCTACCCGACAGGGTCGGACGTCCCTTAAGCTCGCTGAGCGTCTCTTCGAACGCGTGTGCACGCTGTTCGACGGTTTTGAGGCCCAGTGCCGAGGATTCGCCCTTGACGGCGTGCACCTGGCGGTAGATGCCGTCGATCTTGGCGCGGAACGCCGACTCTTCGCGAGCTGGCTCCTTCAGGATCGAGTTCACCATCTTCAACGATACATCGGAGTCGGTAAGGAAGCCGGTCAGCGTGTCCGGTTCCACGTGCAGGATGCGCAGCAGCAGATCGAGCTGTGCCTGGGCCTTTTCCTGCGAGTCCTGCAGTTCGCGCGAGAGCATCACGCGCTTCGTCACGTCGTTCACGGTGACCAGCAGGTGCGAGAGGCTGCCATCCGATTTCACGCGGTTGAAATCGAATTCCAGGAAGTGCGTGTCGAAGCCACCAGCCGGGTTGTCGAAGTGCACTTCGACTTCGTTCAGGGGGTTGATGGTCTTGACCAGCTTTTCATTGACTCGCTCGCCCCACAGCAGCGCCACGTAGTCACGGGCCGTATTGAGCGTCTTCTCAGGAACGATCGACTTGAGCAGCTCATCGAAGGTCAGGTCGGTGAAATCGTCGCGGCGGAAAATCGTGTTCAGCGCCATCGACCGTTCGCTACCGAGCTTCAGGTCCTTGTCGAGCAGGAACAGGCCTTCACCTACCGTGCGCAGAATGTCGCCGGTCTCCTTGCGTTGACGGGCAGTGATCGCTTCTTCCTTACGCAGGTTTTTGGCAAAGAACAGGAAGATGGCGCCGAGCAGCAGCAGCGACACCAGGATGCCGAAAATCTGAATGCCACGCAGGACGCTGGCCTGGCTGGCGCTGGCCTTCTCGACCTGGGTCGCGAGTTCGCCGCTGACACGCGCGAGCTGTTCATGAGCGGAGGCGCCGTATTGATTCAGTTCGACCAGCGCCTTCTGCAGGCCACGGCCACGAACATTGAGGGCCGGACCGGCTTCAACGACGGCCTGCGCAACAGCGGTACCCTTGGTACCAGGAGCGGGGGCGGCAACCGGAGCCGGAGCAGCTTCGGTCGGGTACGGGGAGCCGGAGAAACGCAGCACCGGATCGAGCTTGGCCTTGTAACCAGCCCAGATCTTGGCGCTGCTGGCGATGAGCGCTTTGGATTCGTCGGTGGTCAACGAGGAAAGGACAACGACATTGCCGTCAGCGTCCGACACCATGCCTCCGGTGCTCAAACCGGTCAGGCCATGGTCGAAGGAAGTGGCTGCCTTGCGCAGTGTTTCCATCGCGTCGCCAAGCGGCTCGCCCTTGCTCAGGCGGCTGGAGAGTTCGACGCCGCTGTCGTAGACGGTGCGTGGCTGAGCCTGCTGTTGCGCAAGAAACTTCACGCCCACGACATTGTTCGCGAATTGCCCGGCCCGGCCGTGATTCACCGCGAGAATGATGGCAGTGAATACCAGGAAGCCTGCAATGGCAAATACGATGCCTTTGTATCGCCCAAGATCCAGAAAGCCCATGTCTAATTCCCCTATGACCAAGTTTTGGCCCCATACGGCTACGCCGCGTCGGTGCCGTGACATCAAGTCGCCGGATGTCGCGCCTCCGTCATCCGGAAGTCGCGGAGCACCCGACTCATGTCAACAATCGCTGGACGCTATCTGACAATAAGCACCACCCTGTGCGCTCGAACCAGTTCCCGTTTTTGAGACCCAAGAACCTGCGCCAGTTCAAAGTTTGCGCAGTTATAGCGGTAAATTCGCCTTGGAAGATGACTCGCCACGCCAGCGCCGTTACCGATCGACCCGCGAATCGAGTCGCAGCAAAAGTTACCGGCTACCGCTGGCCAGCTGTTCCCTTGCCGCAACATGTCCACCCGCCTTCCAGCAGAAACCGCGTCAATACTCGCCCGCCCCGGATGACGCGGGGGAAAGCCTATCTCTTTTCTGCGACAAGGGAGATTTTTCAATGTTCGGGCAATGACTTACATCAATGGAGGGGTCGGCTTCCCGCTCGACAACCGGTCCCTGGCACGCTCATGATGACAGTCTGTCACACCACTATGACCGGATTCCATGAAATCCAGCATCGAGTTTACCTCGCATGTCGCACGGTCTCACCGGGATGCGCTCGAAGCACTGATGTTTTTCAATGCCTGCCAGGAGCGCGTGGCGGATTGCATTGCCCATGCGGTCGATGAGTTCGGCTATCCGGAAATCGTCGCCGACGGCGATCACTTGCGCATCCGCATTGGAGAGGTGGCCGCCGCACAGTCGCTGTTTGCCGTGGAGTCCGATTCGGGTCGGCCTGTCGGAGTGGCTGTGTATGCGCGCCCGGAGCTGGATCGCATCACGGTGATGCATCTGGGTATCGCCGCGCCGTATGCCAGTGGCGGTGCGCGGGCAAGCGAGCAGTTGTTGTTGCGGCTGCTGCGTGAAGTTCGCAGATCCTCGCGCAAGATGAAGGGCGTGCAACGCGTGGAGCTGCACTATGTGCGCGGTCGTAGCGCTCGCCACTGGCGTGAGCCGTCGAAAGCAGTGGTCTGATTTTCACCACCCGCCCAGTGTCCACGAAACGCCCCGCGTGAGTCGCTTGGGGCCACGGCGAGCCTGCCGCAAGTTGCGGTCTTCAGCCGTGCCGGGCGAAGCGTAATCCCCCCCGGCCCTGTTGCCCGCTTCAGGCAGGCGTGTCGTCGCGGGAAACGCGCCGGATGATGTAACCGCCCGATTTCTGATCTGGTTCGAGGATGACGAGCTTGTGGGCCTGTGCATCTTCCAGCAGTTCGCTGAAGGTTCGAAAGCCGTAGTAGCTTTCATTGAATCCGGGATTGCGGCGCTTCAAGGTCTGCTTGACCATCGAACCCCAGATTTTCTCGTCTTGATCGCGCTCGGCGCCCAATGCATCGATGGTGTCGAGCACCAGATCGAACGCTTCCTGCTTGCGATCTTCTTCGGCAGCCTCGGCTTTGACCTGCGGTGACCTCTGGGCGGCTTCGGCAGCAGGTTGCTTCGGTGCCGCCGGTCTGCGCCGTGTGCGTTGCTTCTTTTCGTTCTGGCGCACCAGATCGTCGTAGTAGATGAATTCGTCGCAGTTGGAGATCAGCAAGTCCGAAGTCGAGCTTTTCACGCCGACGCCGATGACGGTCTTGTTGTTCTCGCGCAGCTTGCTGACCAGCGGTGAGAAGTCGGAATCGCCACTGATGATGACGAAACTGTCGACGTGCGATTTGGTGTAGCACAGATCGAGTGCGTCCACGACCATGCGGATATCCGCCGAGTTCTTGCCCGAAATGCGCACATGCGGGATTTCGATCAGTTCGAACGACGCCTCGTGCATCGGCCCTTTGAACTCCTTGTAGCGATCCCAGTCGCAGTAGGCTTTCTTGACGACGATGCTGCCTTTGAGCAGCAGCCGCTCCAGCACGCGATCGATGTCGAACTTGGCGAATTTGGCATCGCGGACGCCGAGAGCGATGTTCTCGAAATCGCAGAACAGCGCCATGCTGGTGGTTGAAGGGTTCATTGGAGTGGTAGCCGTGAATGGTAAGTGGTGAGTCGTGAATAGTGAGTCGTCAGAATTTCAGAGCGGACTGAAGGAGTGGTGACGGGATGGTGACCTGATCGGCTCTTGCCATTCACTACTCACCGCTCACTTCCTCCTCAAAGCCATCCCTTCCGCTTGAAAAGCGCATAGGTCACGCCCATCGAGGCGACCATCAGAAACAGCGAGAACCAGAAATTGGCATATTTACCGGGCAGATCAGGCAGCAGATGAAAGTTCATTCCGTAGATACTGGCAATCAGGGTTGGTGGCAGGAATATCACGGCAGCCACCGAGAAAATCTTGATGATGTTGTTCTGCTCTACGCTGATCAGGCCGAGCGTGGCTTCGAGCAGGAACGACACCTTGCTGCCCAGAAACGACGCGTGATCCGACAATGACGTCACATCGCGACTAATCGTCCGGAATCGCTTGCGCTGATCGTCCGAGATGTCCACGTTGCCGGTCTGCTGTACGAACATGAGCAGGCGGCCAAGACTAACCAGACTTTCGCGGGCTCGCGAGTTCAAATCGCCGTTGAAGCCGATGCGCTCGATCATCAAACGCAGATTGCGGCTGCTGGGTGTGCCGCTGCCGTTGCGCGCGAAAATGCTTGCAGAGACACCATCCAGATCCGCACCGACGCGTTCCAGGACATCCGCGATACGTTCGGTAAACGCCTCCATCAAACCCGCAAGAATTGCCACGGAACTCTGGCAGGCCGCGGGATGCTTTTGTGCGTAACCGATGAATTGCTGGAATGGCTTGGTGTCGAGATAGCGGTTCGTGACCAGCTTGCCGCGTGCCAGGATGAAGGTCACCGCCATGCTGATGGGCTGGTCGGTGTCGAGTTTCGCCGCAACGGTCGCCGTCATGTACAGCGCACCGTTGTCCTCATAGAGACGATTGGAGGCTTCGATCTCCTTCATCTCTTCGCGCGTGGGCACGTCGATGTCGAGCGCACCCTCGACGGCTTTTTCTTCTTCGATTGTGGGTTCGAGCAGGTCGATCCAGATTGCGTCCAGTGGAATCTGCAGCGACTGACCGGCATCGATTCGCGCCAGTCCCTGTGGCTGAGGTACGAAAATATTCAGCATGGCTGCAGGCCGCTCATGGGCCGCAGTGCAGCGTTGCGGCCAGGTGTTTGGGTCGCGAGACGAGCGCGGCGGCGATCAACCACCGTGCTCGTGCGCTACCAGTTCGTTGATCAGCGCGAACAACTGCGGCTCGCCGCCCGCATCGCTCACATCGGTCTTGTACTTACCATTGACGATCACGACCGGTACCGATTCCACTTTGTAGCGACGGTTCAGGAAATCGGCGCGCTGCAATTTCGACTCGACCGCGAATGAGCTGAATGCCTTCTGGAATTCCTCGTTGCTTACGCCGTTCTGCTTGAAGAAAGCCGAGATCTTGTCGACCGAATTGAGCATGTCGCCGTTGGTGTGGATCTCGCGGAAAATGAGCGTATGCAACTGTTCGAGTTTGCCGAGCAGTTCGGCGGTGTAGAACACGCGGGCATGCATGCGCGTAGCGTCGTTCCACATGGCCGGCACGCGCAGGAACTCGACGTACGCCGGTTTGCCTTTGGCGCGCCATGATTCGATCGATGGATCAAGCGCAAAGCAGTGTCCGCAGCCGTACCAGAACACCTCGACAACTTCGACCTTACCTGGGCCGACACTTGTGGGTTGGGCGGGGACGATGGTCTTGTAGTTCGTGCCTTCCGTGAACTTCGACGATGTCGGAGCCGTGGTGGCCGGGCCACCCAGACGCAGCAACGGCTGCGCTGCACTGTTGATTTCGGCAACGGCAGGTGGTGGCGCATCATCGGTTTCGCTGATGGCTTCGGACGGGGCGGCAGCTGCATCTGCAGCTGGCGTCTCTTCGGCAGGTGCCGCCGGTGCAGCAGCCGGGGGCACCGTTTCGGTGGTGGGCGCAGCCGCGGGAGCGGGGGTAGTTGCCGGCGGTGTCTGCGCCTTATTGCATGCAGCAAGTCCGATAGCACCTGAAATCAGGAGCAGAATGGCAGCAATCTTGTTCATGAACGCCTCGCGGGCAGGTAACGGAAAACTGACGCAGCCCGATCTGCGCTTAGCGCAGGCCTTGGACGTAGGCGGCCACCGCCTCGATCTGCACATCCGATAGCTTCGCCGCCACGTTGCGCATCATCTGATTCTGCGGCTGGTCCGTTTTCCGGGCGCCGCTGCGGTAAGCCTTGAGCTGCGCGGCGATGTAGGCGGCATGCTGACTGCGAATCGCAGGATACTTGGCTGCCGGATTGCCGGCACCGGCCGGGCCGTGACAAGCGGCGCATGCAGCAATCCCGTTGACCGGCTCGCCACCGCGATACAGTCGCTGACCGTCGGTGACTTTTGAGGGATCGGCTTCCAGTCCGGTAGCCGGCTGAGCGGCGAAATAGGCGCCCACGTCCTCCATATCGGCGTCCGAGAGGGTCTTGGCCATCGGCGTCATCAGAGGATCGGTGCGTTCATCATTCTTGAACGCCTTGAGCTGCTTCACAATGTACTGCGAGTGTTGGCCCGCCAGTGTGGGCCACACCGGATTGACGCTGTTCCCGCCGACGCCATGGCAGGCGACGCAGGGTGCAGCCTTGGTCTGCCCCGCCTCAACCGAACCCGGAGCGACGCCTGCTGCCGTTTCTGCGGTGCGACCCGCTGAACTCAGCAACACTCCGCACCAGGCGAGCGACAGGGCAATCGACTGAACCTTCATCATGGAACTCCGGCTGAAGCTGCGACAGCACGCCGGCGATTCGATGCAAAGTTGCGCGGCGCGAAAGGCGCCGGATTGTACACTAGGGAGACTCTGCGCAGGATTCCTGCGCAGAGTCTCCCTCCCTGCTGGACTCAACCCGGCTCGTGACATTCCCCCTTCTACTTTTCGTAGCCGGTGTCTCATGGCGTCTTTTCCTGAAGCAAAGTTCATTCTCAGTGCCTGGCAACCGGCGCATTTTCCGCCAGACAGCGGCGCGGAGATCGCATTCGCGGGACGCTCCAATGCCGGCAAATCCAGCGCGCTGAATGCCATTACCGGACGGCGCAATCTGGCGCGGACCAGCAAGACCCCCGGGCGCACGCAACTCATCAATTTCTTTTCGCTGGGCGAGCACGGCCGGCTGGCCGATCTGCCGGGCTACGGGTACGCCAAGGTGCCGGAGGACATGCGCAATCACTGGCGGGAGCTGCTCACCCGCTACGTGGAAACGCGGGACTCGCTGACCGGGCTGGTCCTGGTGATGGACGCACGTCGCCCACTCACGGATTACGACTGGATCATGCTGGAGTGGGTGCGCGAACACTCGCTGGCAGTGCACCTGTTGATCACCAAAGCGGACAAGCTCAATCGGAGCGAACAGGCGCTCACCCTGCGCGATGTCAGATCGCGAACGGCAGGATTTGCAACGGCCCAGATGTTCTCGGCGGTGGATAAGACGGGTTTGGATGACGCCCGCCGACACACCCTGCGAATCCTGGCGCGACAACCCGAAGGACCCTCTTCCGCAGGGCAAGTGATCGCCGACCCAGTATCCTGAAGACGGACCCGGGGTCCTGAGACGATAGAGGCTTGATTGGGAACCACAAAAAAAGAACCCCGATGACTCGCAAAAGCCATCGGGGCAGTATTGCCCGGCATGGGGATGGACCGGGCTGACTATTCGCTTCAGGGAGGTCAGCGAACAGAAGCGTCCTGGCCGACGCTCGGGGAATATGACGCACCGGCCGCCAGGAAGTTCCCACAAATTTTGCCACAGGATGAGTGAAGAAGGTGTAATAAATTCAGTTGCTTAGCGGCGACACCCCGAGCCTGCCGGTGGTGGGCGATCCAAGCATGCGGCGACTGTTTCGTTGTTATTTGACAACAAAGAAAACGGTCGATAAGCAATTTCCGCTATATGGGATCATCGCAGTCCGTCGTCGATCCCCTTTCTCATCGGCAAGCTCGCAGCGCTTTACTACAAGAATGTGTATGTCACTCCGATCGAAAACATATTCAGATCGTCCACGTTATCGACATCGAACCGTTCGTATTCGGCACGGACGCTAAGACTGAGGAGGCGGAACTGTGCGCCCACGCCATAGGCTAGCTCGGTCCCGTCCTGTTCGAACACTTTGCCGCCGCTTTTCCGTACCACGGAGGTATCCGAATTGATCAGGCCGCCCTTCGCGAATACATCCACGGGACCCAGCGGCAGAAAGCCCACCAGGAATGCCGTAAAGCCATCGGATTCGGCACGCTGATTGTTATCTTCGACCTTGCCGAAATCCACGTAGCTCGCTTCGACGCCCAGCCAGTCCAGCGGACGTAGACCCGCAATCAGCTTGAAGCCGGTATCGTCATCGTCGACGCGAGCGAGGTTGCGATCGATCTCGACATTCGCCTGGCCGACGCTGCCACCCAGATAAAAACCATTGTCCGCCGCCGAAGCGGAAGCGCTCAGGGCGAGGGCGGCCATCGTCAGCATCAGTTTGTTTCGCATGGGGTCTCCGGTAGGAGCGGCCAGTGGCCGCGGGTCAACTGGTCACGTATGAAACGACCCATCGGACTGCCTGTCACGAGGGTCGTGGAGCCAAGCAAAAAGCGCGGCCACTTTATAAGCATGGGCTCGGCTCTCGCCGCGTTCGCGGCGGGGTACATCCATGTACCCGGGTAGCTGCGGTGAGCTTCAAGGTTCATGCTTCGGGGTCGGTACGCACCACGATGGTCAGCTCGCCAGAAAAGAAAGATGTGCAGGCTGCCGCACCAACGCTTAATGCTTTCTGAAAGTTTCGCTGGGACTAAACAAAGCAGTCATCGCTTCGCGTCCTGGTCAGTTAACCAGCCGACCCATCCGGCCCGCTGTCAGTGCGCCTCATCCCAGTTGTCGCCCATGCCGACATCCACCTTGAGCGGCACGCTGAGTTCGGCAGCAGCGCTCATGCGCTCACGCACGCCAGCGACCAATGCGGCGATCGAATCGGGGTGCGCTTCGAACACCAGTTCGTCGTGCACCTGCATGATGAGTTTCGCCTGCAACGAGGAGTTCGCGAGCCAGCGATCCACGTCGATCATGGCGCGCTTGATGATGTCGGCCGCGGTACCTTGCATGGGTGCGTTGATCGCTGCGCGTTCCGCGCCCTGGCGCAAAGCCGCGTTGCGTGAGGTGATGTCGTTCAGATACAGGCGCCGGCCCAGCACCGTTTCTACGTAGCCGCGATCACGCGCGAGCTGGCGTGTTTCATCCATGTAGCGGCGCACGCCGGGATAGCGTTCGAAGTACAGTTCGACGTACTTCTGCGCCTGCGCGCGCTCGATGCCCAATCGCGCGGCCAGGCCGAATGCGGACATACCGTAGATCAGCCCGAAGTTGATTGCCTTAGCCGAGCGACGCTGTTCGGATGTCACCGTGTCCAGCGACATGCCGAAGACTTCGGCTGCCGTGGCCTGGTGAATGTCGCGGTCGTCGGCGAATGCTTTCAGCAGGCCGGCATCACCGGAGAGATGCGCCATGATGCGTAACTCGATCTGCGAATAGTCGGCGGCGACAATGCGCCAGCCGGGCGGTCCGATGAAGGCCTGTCGAATACGCCGGCCTTCCGGCGAGCGAATCGGAATGTTCTGCAGGTTTGGCTCCTGCGATGACAGGCGACCGGTGGCGGCGATGGCCTGATGGTAGCTGGTGTGTACCCGGCCCGTTCGTTGATTGATCTGCAGCGGCAGCTTGTCGGTATAGGTCGATTTGAGTTTCGACAGCCCGCGATATTCGATGATCAATCGCGGCAATTCGTAGTTCGCCGCAAGTTCTTCAAGTACGTCTTCCGCTGTCGATGGCTGGCCGGTGGGCGTCTTGCGGATCACCGGCAGCTGCAACTTGTTGAACAGGACTTCCTGTAGTTGTTTTGGCGATTCGAGCGAGAACGGACCGCCGGCCGCAATGTGCGATTGCATTTCCAGTTCGCGCATGCGAATGGCGAGCTGGCTGCTCTGCGTCTTCAGCAGCGCACCGTCGATCAGCACACCGGCCTGCTCCATGCGCAGCAGTACGGGCAGCAATGGCTGCTCGATGGAGTCGTATACGTTCCTGAGCGAGGGCACTTCGCTGATTTTCGACCACAACGCCTGATGCAGTTGCAGCGTGACAGCCACTTCTTCGGCTGCGTATCGTGTGGCATTGTCGATCGGTACCTGGCTGAAGCTGATCTGTTTCGCGCCCTTACCGGCCACATCTTCATAGCGGGTGGGATCGATGCCGAGATACTTGCGCGCCGCCGCGTCCAAGTCGTGGCGCGTGGCCGTGCTGTTCCAGACATAGGATTCCAGCATCGAATCGAAACGCATGCCGCGCAGGTCGATGCCGTAGCGCTTGAATACATGCGCGTCGTACTTCAGATGATGGCCGACCTTCACGAGCTGATCGTTTTCCAGCAGCGGCTTCAGCGCCTGCAAGACCACATCTCGCGACAACTGGTCGGGTGCCCCGGCATAGTCGTGAGCGACCGGGATGTACGCCGCTGCGTTGGCTTCAACCGCAAACGACACGCCAACAATTTCTGCCTGCATGTAATCAAGCGACGTCGTCTGCGTGTCCAACGCGACGACTTCAGCCTTGCCGAGAACTTCGATCCAACGCTGCAGATCTTCGGCGGTCGCGATCGTTTCAGCGTGACACGGCACTGACTCTGCGACCGGGCCAATTGACTCGCCACTTACCGACGTCGCCAGGGACGTCGTCCCCCCGGCTGCGGCGTCTGCCGATCCACCCTCCAGCGCGCGCAGATGCGCACGCAATTCCAGGCGCGTATAGATCTCCCGCAGTCTGGCCTTGTCCGGCTCGCGGCGCAGCAGTTCATCGGGACGCTGCGTCAGAACCACATTGCAATCCAGCGTTGCCAATTTGCGCGACAGCGCAAGCGTGGTGAGATTGGCACGCAGGTTCTCGCCGACTTTGCCACCGATCGCCGTTGCATTCTCGACGAGCTTGTCGAGCGTGCCGTAATCGTTCAGCCACTTTGCCGCCGTCTTTGGCCCCACTTTGGGTATGCCGGGGATATTGTCGGACGTGTCGCCGACCAGCGCGAGGTAATCGACGATCTGCTCGGGAAAGACATCGAACTTTGCTTTCACACCGGCGCGATCGAGGCGTGATCCGCTCATCGTATTCACGAGCGTGATGTGCTCGTTGACGAGCTGTGCCATGTCTTTGTCGCCAGTGGAAATCAGCGTGTCGATGCCGGCTGCAGTGGCTTGCTGTGCCAGCGTGCCGATCACATCGTCCGCTTCGACACCGGCAATGCGCAGCAGCGGCAAGCCCATCGCTTCGACACAATCGAGCAACGGTTGCAATTGCGAACGCAGGTCATCCGGCATGGGCGTGCGCTGTGCCTTGTAGGCATCGAACAGATCGTCGCGAAATGTCCGACCCGGCGCATCGAACACGACGGCCATCAGGTCCGGTGCTTCTTCCTTGCACAGCTTCTGCAACATGTTGAGCACGCCGAGTACCGCGCCGGTCGGTTCGCCTTGCGAATTCGTCAGCGGCGGCAGCGCATGGAACGCGCGATACAGATAGGACGACCCGTCGACGAGGACGAGCTTGCGACGTGCGTTCATCGTCAGGGCGTGCCCGGCGGCGGGCTGGCGGGCCGATCCGGATCGGCCGCAGGCGATGCATCAGTCGGCGCAGGGGTCGCGTTTTTTTGTGATTGCGGTGCCGGTACGCGCTGCGACATCGGTGGCTTGGTGCCCGCAGCAGTGTCTTGCGGCCGTCCACTTTGCTGCGTCCGTTCGCCCGGACGATACAGTGGTCCTTTCATGCCGCAGCCGAGCAGCAGCTGGGCTGTGGCCAGAATACCGATGAGAATGGCGCCAGGCGCCATGCGGGAGAAGGGGCTCATGGCGTGCAGTATAAAGGTAAGCGCTGATCAAATCCGGCGAGAACGTCCGTTGATTCATGAGCAAGTGGCGTCAATGGCTGGCGCAGGCTGGGTGGGACGGGTATTTTTTGGACCGCCGTGAATACGTCCCTGTAGGCTTCGAAAAAACATCCTGTTTTTTACGCTCCAGAAACTACCCGTCCCACCCAGCCTGCGCTGATGCGATGTGCCGGTTCGTGAATAGTGCAGGCACGTTCAAACCATTCGTTATCGTGGCGTAACCGTTCGAGTACGACACTCACCCTAGCGGACGATCTTCACGCGTGCTCGATTTGATCAGTCGTGTTGCATGCACAGCAACACTGAACGGTATGCAGCATGCGGCACAGAGCGACTTTCTTGGAAATAGCCATATTTTCCGGGAAATATCGGCTTTCTGCCATTGGTATGGTCTTTGCTACACCTCCAATCTAACGAACCAACCCGCGTAACAGAATGCTCTGCCATGCGGCTTGCTTTTCCATTTCTGATTCCAACTGGCCATTGAATCGACCGAAGGAGTATGCGATGACCGTAAGCTTCACGAAGGTCACGTCCTTGTTGAGCGTGTTGAGCGTGTTGAGCGTGACCACGATCGCTGCGTGGGCGGCGGATCCATCCACCGCCGCCACCCCGGCAAAGCCCGCGAGGCTCACGGCGGCGCCGCATTGGGCTTATCAGCCCGTGCAGCCCCAGGTCGTGCCGAATGTGAAACACACGAAATGGGTTCATACGCCTATCGATGCATTCGTTGCTGCCAAGCTCGAAGAGAAAGGGTTGGAGCCCTCTGTCGAAGCGGATCGAGGCACGCTGATCCGTCGGGCAACGCTCGATGTGCTGGGCTACATCCCCACCCCGCAGGAAACACAGGCGTTCATCAAGGATCGTTCGCCCGACGCATACGAAAAGCTGGTGGATCGGCTGCTCGCCTCACCGCACTATGGCGAACGTCAGGCGCGTCGTTGGCTCGATCTCGCACGTTACGCCGATAGCACTGGGTTTCAGAACGATCAAACCCGCCCGAACATGTGGCGGTATCGCGATTACGTGATCGGCTCGTTCAACGACAACAAGCCTTACGATCAATTCGTCAAGGAGCAGCTTGCGGGCGATGAGATCGCACCGAATGACAAGAGTGCCTTGATCGCTACCGGCTTCCTCGCCGGCTACCCGGATAACCGCAACTCTCGCGATCTGGTGCAACGCAAATACCAGATCACCACCGATATGGTGGATACGGTCGGCGCGGTGTTCCTGGGCCAAAGCGTCGCGTGCGCGCGTTGCCATGATCACAAATTCGACAAGATTTCGGCGAAGGAATATTTCCAGCTACAAGCGTTCTTCGCGAACGTGAGCGAAGTGAACGACATTCCCGCCGAAGTAGGTGACGTCGAGCGGCAGTACCGCAAAGCGCAAACGGCGTGGGAAACGGCGACGCAAGACATCCGCGCGCAGCGCACCGCACTCGTGCAGCCGTACCTCGCCCATGCGATCCAGTATCAGAAGGAGCGTTACCTAACCGACAGCCGCACGTCGATTTTCAAGGCGCAGAGCGAATGGAATGCACATGACCGCTGGATCAATCATCGCTGGCACAACGTCACTGCCGATGACGAGTTTGGCGGCTATCTGCGCGAGATCGCCGAGAACAAAGAGAATCCGGACTACAAGCCGGAGAACCAGAAGCTGTGGGAGAAGTACAAGCAGCTCGGCGAAGAGCTGAAGAAGTTCGATTCGCTGAAACCCAAGCAGGGCTCGGACACCATCACGGCAACGACGGAACTCGGACATCCGGACGCTCCGCCTACCTACCTGTTCTTCGGCGGCGATCACGAGCGGCCGCTCGAAGAAGTGCAACCCAGCTTCCCTGCCGCGATCGCCAACGGTGCCAAACCGAACATCCGTCCGACGTCGACTTCATCGGGACGCCGCACGGCACTTGCTGAATGGCTGGCCAGTGCCGAAAACCCGCTGACGGCACGCGTATTCGTCAATCGGGTGTGGGCGCAGTACTTCGGCACCGGCCTGGTGAGGACCGTGAGCGACTTCGGCAAGGCGGGCGAGCGGCCCTCGCATCCCGAGTTGCTGGACTATCTTGCCGATACGTTCGTGAAGAGCGGTTGGAGCGTGAAACAGTTGCATCGCTCGATTCTGTTGTCGAGCGTGTACCGCCAGGCATCGACCGTCACTGACAAGGCGTATGCGGAAGATCCGGAAAACCGACTGCTTGCGAGCTTCCCGCGCCGTCGGTTGGACGCCGAGCAGATCCGCGACTCGCTGCTGGTTGCCGCCGGCAAACTGGATCCCACCCTGGGGGGGCCGAGCGTGTTCGCACCGCTGCCCACAGAGCTGAAGGCGGGCAATCTCTGGCAACCGCCGAGCAACCCGCAGGATCAATATCGCCGCAGCCTCTATATCTTCACCCGGCGCAGCATCGCGTATCCGCTGTTGTCCTCATTCGACATGTCTTCGCCACAGCAGGTGCACAGCAAGCGCGATGTGACAACGACACCGCTGCAAGCCCTCACGCTCTATAACAGCGAACTCGTGCTGCAATGGTCGCAGGCTCTCGCCGGCCGTGTGATTCGCGAGGCGGGCGGGAACGAATCCGCGCAGCTCGACCGGCTGTATCAAATTCTATTCGCGCGCAAACCGCACAAAGTCGAACGTGCCACGCTGCACGCCTTTCTCGACCAACACGCCAATGTGCTGAAAGAAAAGTCCGCTGACGGCAGGTTGAGCCTGGCCGTACCCATCGGACTGGAATCCAAGGAACGCAGCGCCATCGACCCGGTGCGCACTGCCGCACTCGTAGATCTGGTCCATACCGTCGCCAACTCCAACGACTTCACCTACCGCTTCTGATTCAACGCACATTCTTAAGGAATATCCATGAGCAAGTCTTTTTCACGCCGCGAACTGTTGCTGCATGCAGGCTATGGCGCTGGCGGCCTCGTGCTGTCGAGCGCTCTGCCGGGCGGCGGATTATTTGCAGCGCCCGTGCCCGCGGAAGCCGCCATCGACCCGCTTGCACCCAAGGCCACACATTTTCCGGCGAAAATAAAATCAGTCATCTGGTTACACATGGACGGCGCGCCGAGCACGCTCGATCTCTATGACTACAAGCCGGACTTGGTCAAGCTCAACGGCCAGGAAGTACCTGAATCGTTTCTGAAGGGCATCAAAACGAGCACGCAAGGCGGCGTGGGCAAACTGTTCGCTTCGAATCGCAGCTGGAAGCAATATGGCGCAAGCGGCGCCTGGTTCTCCGATCTCCTGCCGAACATCGCACAGCACGCCGATTCGCTTGCCTTCATCAAGTCGAGCAAGACCATCGGTGCGACTCATGATATTTCCATTCTCAAACTCAACACCGGCGACTTGAATCCAGGCCGGCCCACGTTGGGTGCATGGATCACCTATGCATTGGGCTCCGCCAACTCCGATTTGCCGCCATATGTCGTGCTCTATAGCGGTAACAAGGAACCGAGCGGCGGTTCGATCAATTGGAGCGCGGGTTTCTTGCCGGCGGTGTATCAAGGTACCGCTTTCCGCCCAGGCGACTCGCCGATTCTGCATTTGAACAGGCCCGAGGTCGTTTCCTCGACGCAACAGCGCGAGAACTTGGATCTACTCAAGCGACTCAACACGAACAGCGCCGCGCGTCATCCGCACGATACGGAACTGCGCGCACGGCTGAATGCGTATGAGCTTGCCTATCGAATGGAAACCGCTGCACCGGAGGCAGTCGATTTCGGCAAGGAAAGCGAAGCAACCAAGCGGCTCTACGGTTTGGATGACGAGGCCACTCGTGCCTACGGCACGAACATGTTGCGCGCACGGCGGCTCGTGGAACGCGGCGTGCGCTTCATCCAAGTGGTCTCCGGTCCATTGGAAATCCTGGCGGATGCGGATGATCGCAATTGGGACGCGCATCAGGATCTCGAACAGAACCATGGCGCGCATGCACGCGCGGTCGACAAGCCCATCGCGGGCCTGCTGAGCGATCTGAAATCACGCGGCCTGCTGGATTCCACCCTCGTCGTGTGGACGTCCGAGTTCTCGCGCACGCCGTACGGACAAAGCGGCACGGGCCGGGATCACAATCCGTGGGGCTACACACAATGGCTCGCCGGCGGCGGCGTCAAAGCCGGTTACACGCATGGACGCACGGATGAGATTGGCCTGAAAGCAGTAGAGAACCCGGTGGATACTTACGACTTGCACGCCACCGTTCTGCAACTGCTCGGCCTCGATCACTTGCGTGTGACATTTGCGAACAACGGTCGCGCGGAACGTCCGACCGTCGTTTACGGCGAGGTCATCAAAGACGTGCTTGCTTAAGCCGCATCCAGCCACTGAGCCACAAGCGGTGCATATCGACGTGCCGCTTGCGAGCCGCTGCATGCGGCGCATTGTCGTTCACCCAACTCTGACGGTCTGCGCTTGCCAAGGGTGGCAAAGCGCGCCTGCACGTTGATCCTGGAAGCCGATGCAGACGATTACTGATGTAGTCATCATAGGTGTACACGCTGTGGGTTGCTCCATTGCCGCTGAATGTGCGCCCCACGAACAGGTCGCGCGGCCCGGTGAATACGCCATTTGCATTCGTGAATCCAACCAGCTTGGCGCGAGCGGTGGTGCCGCTTGGATCGGTAAGCGAACCATTCGCGAAAGTGAGCGGCTGATCGTGACGAAAGGTCAGTCCGTTTTCCACCTGCGGCGCCTTGGGCTCGAGATCGAAACTCACGCGCGCGGTGAGGTTATCTGACGGCGTGAGCAGGAATTGACCGCGGCCTGCCAAACGATTGCGATTGTAAAACGTGTAATTGGGATCGTAGTCGCTGACATAGAAACCGCGGCCGCGGTCCGCAATGACGGAGCCGCGCCAAGCGAGCAGGCCATCGATGAGAGGCCCGCCGAAGTTTGCTTTTGCGACCACTGCATCGCGCTGTCCATACGTGAGTGCAAAGTCCGAACTGGGTGTGAAGGAAGGGCGCCGCGTGTTGATGGTCACCACGCCGGCGCTGGCGCTCTTGCCGCCTTGCGTGCCCTGCGGGCCACGCGCTACCTCCGCCGATTCGACGTCGTAGAAATCGAAATTACCAAGTTGGGTGAGCCCGTAGCTCACGCCATCGACAACGAGCCCGACGCTGGGGTCCTGAGTTTCCGTGAATGAACGTTTACCCAAGCCGCGAATCGACAACGATCCGCCCCGAGTATTGTTTTGATTGTATTGGATACTCGCGG
>JAIBJL010000144.1 GCA_020029545.1 Gammaproteobacteria bacterium | reverse complement strand
CACAGCGTGGCAGCCATGTACCAGCGGTGTCTGTTACTTCGACGGCTTGCGCCAGGTGCGCTTTGGCACGGGGAATAAGTGGGTAGTGAAAACTTATCTCAGCGAGTTCTGGGCCTATTACTGCAGCGTCGCGACTTTCGGCGCCGATCCGACTCCGGGCGAGGCCAAGACGTGCCAGATCGCCAACGTGCGGGAAACAGGCACCATTGCCGCGCCGACCTCCTGCTACAACAGCGCCGATGGATGCCCCACCGTGGATCTCACGAAGATTCCGTTGGGAAGCAACGGTTACTCGGAGCTGCGCATCAAGCCGGATTCCACGGTACTCGACCAAACGGGCGACGGCGGCTCGTTCCGCACGGAGTGTGCGTACTCCCACATGGCGTTTGACGATCCCATCGTCTACGCCGGCAAGCCGGGGGTTGCGCATCTGCATGCATTCTTCGGCAACACCGACGCCAACGCATTTTCAACCGTTCAATCCGTGGCCAACAGCGGCAACTCCACCTGCTCCGGCGGTATCGCCAATCGCACCGCGTATTGGATACCCGCATTGATCGACACTCGCACCGGCGCTCCCATCGTGCCGGCGTTTACGATCTGGTACTACAAGACCTACGTCGTCCCGGCAGCGCCGCTGTCTGCCACCAAAGCTTTGCCCAGCGGGTTGCGGATGGTTGCAGGCGACATGCACTCGACTGGTCCGCAAGCCATGACGGGCTGGGATTGCTTCGGCGTAAGCGGTACCTCGTCTGCCACCATTCCGAATTGCGGTGTGGGTGAATCCGTTCAAATGGAAGTCAGGTTCCCTAACTGCTGGGATGGCACGAATCTGGATTCGACGGACCACAAGAGCCACATGGCCTACAGCCTGGGCGCCGAAGGCTGTCCGAGCACGCATCAGGTCGCCGTTCCCCAAATCACGCTGAACGTCCGCTACCTGGTGCAGAACACCGATGATCCCAAGTACTGGCGTTTGTCATCCGACCACCTGCCGGTGGCACCGGGCCTTTCGGCGCATGCCGACTGGTTCGACGGCTGGATGCCGAGCGTTCGCGACACCTGGGTAAGGAACTGCGAGCAGCGTCCGGTCAACTGCGAAGTCGATATCCTGGGCGACGGTACTCGCCTGTATTGAAGCACTTCGGTGCAGGGCCGGCCTGAAGTGCCGGCCCTGCACCTATCACGCTTGAGCCGCGAAGCTCGCCAGGGGGCGGTGACCCCGACCTTCACTTGATCGCTGCCGCGCGAACGCTTCACTTGACCGGAGGCATGGTCTACGCTGCGTCGATGAAAGCCTTTCCCCTCCTGATACTGCTTGTTGCCATACCCTGCATGGCTGCGACACCTGCCTACCAGGTGTATGTCTCCAACGAACACGCCGGCACGGTCACCGTGATCGATGGCGCGGATTTCCGCGTGCTGGGCACGCTGTCGGTGGGCAAACGGCCGCGCGGCATCCATGCCAGTCCTGACGGCAAGCTGGTGTATGTGGCTCTCAGCGGCACGCCCATAGAGGGACCGCCGCGACTGGATGCCAAGGGTAATCCCGTCTTCGAAAGAGACCAGGATGACGAAGACGAAGCGCAGGCCGACAAGTCTGCCGACGGCATCGGTGTGATCGACGTGGCGCGCCGCGTGTTCCTGCGCAAGCTCAGTGCCGGTTCCGATCCCGAGCAGTTCGCCGTAAGCGCCGATGGCAAGCGACTGTACATCGCCAATGAAGACGTCAATGTACTGTCGACGCTGGAGATCGCCTCGCAGAAGAGGTTGAGCCTTGTGCCGGTGGGCCGCGAACCCGAGGGGGTGGGCCTCAGCCCCGACCAGAAAGTGGTGTATGTGGCCTGCGAAACGGCAGGCGAGGTATTTGCCATCGACGCCGGTAGCTACAGGGTGCTGGGCCAGTTCAAGGTGAATCCGCGGCCGCGCACCGTGGCCTTCCTGCCGGACAGCTCGCGCGCCTTCATACCGTCCGAATCCACTGGGGAAATCAATGTGGTGGATACGGCCGCGCACAAAGTGATCAACGTGATCAAGTTGCCGCAGGGCACGCGGCCGATGACTGTGGCCGTCGCGCCGCAAGCCAGCAAGCTGTATATCAGCGGCGGCCGCTCCGGTACCGTCGTGGTGCTGGATCTCGCCAGCGAGGCCGTGCTGCAGACCATCAAGGTGGGTCAGCGGCCCTGGGGCATGGCGGTATCACCGGATGGACGCTTCCTGTTCACCGCTAATGGCCCTTCCGACGATGTGTCGGTCGTGGATCTGGACAAGGGCGTGGAAGTGACGCGGGTGAAATCGCCGGGCAGCCCGTGGGGCATCGCCATCGTGCGCACCGTGGCGCCCTGATCAGCGGGCTATCACATACACCTGCTGCGCGATGATGCTCTGCGTGTGGCCGGGCGCGAAGGCACGCGCACGCACGACGGTGGATTCGGTGATGCGCAGGGGATGGCGATACACCGGATCGGCGCTGGTGGGCGCGGAGCCATCCAGCGTGTAGTGGATGGTGGCGCCCGGTGGGGTTTCCAGCATGACCGCCACTGGTCCGCGATGCGTGCCGGCGGCGGGGGCAATTACCGGTGGTGGCACCACGTCGCGTCCCGGCAGGCTTTCGATCCATTGCCGCAGCAAGCGCGTGCCGGACTCATCGATGGCGTTGCGTGCCAACGGCGGCATCTTGTATGAATCCAGCGTGTGCGATCGCATATAGAGAATGGAGCGCCACGGATCATGCGGCGCTACCACGCGCGCGCGATCAATGCCCTGATCGATCAGTACCGGACCGTCGATCAGCTGCTGTTGCGCCGGCGGTGTTTCGTAGCGCGCATCAAAAGACGCCACGGTGCCGCCCGGACGGTGGCATTGCGAGCAGTTGGCGTCCAGCCAGGAGCGAGCGCGATCTTCCAGCGTGCGCGTCGTATCGTCGCCATGCGCCAGCGCGGCGAAGTCAGCCTGCTCTGCGGCGGTGATGGATTGATTGAACAATCCCAGCCGGCTCCAGCGCAGCAACAAGTTCTCGCCTGTCGCCGTATCGTGGTTCAGCTGCCGCGTGTTGACGCCTAGTACGCCGCCGGCCAGCGCTGTGTGGCAAGTCAGGCAGTCCTCGCGGCTGGGGTAGTACCACTGCTGTGTGCGTTGACCGCCGGCGGTGCGCACGCGGATGGTTTCCGTCGCGGCACCCGGTAGCAGATCCGCGTCACTACCATCGGCGCGCCATTGGTATAGCGCGCCGTACACACCGCCGTTTTCATCGCGCACCAGTACCCGCGTTTCGAGGCGTCGCTTGCGTTGCGGATGCCTCGCGTCCGTCACCAGTTCGAATGTCTTGACGAACACCGAGCCATTGGGAAAGGTCCAATGGCCGCGCGCCGCGAAACCGATCCGCGTGCGGTCAGGCACCGCCATCCAGCGATGCTTGTCGGCGCCATCGGACCAGAACGGCACATTGATGTCGTAGGGGATCAGTCCGTCGCGCGGCGTCAAAGATTTCAGGTCAGCGAATAGCCCGGTGGCCGACAGTGTCGCCGGCAACGTGCCCGAATCACTGGCTGGCAGCCCGAGATAGGCTTCGGCCGCTACTGCGCTGCGCACGGCTGCCAACGCCAGCAGTGCTCCAATCATTTTCCATTGCATGGCGCATGCTGGCTCGTGCCTGGCGGACGCGTCAATATTGATTTGATTGCAAACAGAAATCCCTTTTTTCGCGCCGTCGCGCTCATACCATGACGGCGGACGGATCGAGCGCAGGAGAGGAAGGATTCGTTCACCAGGAGGTTATGCCCGAGACTTTCGGTTGATCGCTGCCGTCGGCCGGCGGTCGTCTGTGGCCGGACATCAGCACCGTTCTGCTAGTACACTGTATGGCGCAGGCTAAGCAACGGCGGTTTGGATTTCCTGTCCGCTATCCGCCGGGCCAGGCGCCAGTACATGTGCTTAAAAGGTGAGTAGACGATGATTCAAAAGATCCCCGCCATTGCAACCGTCATCCTCTGTGCGTTTGTCGCGCTGAGCGCACAGGCCGCTCCGAGTGAACCGATCCTGCCAAGTGCGCGGACCGTTAAATCCGCGCCACGACCGCCCATGCCGAAGACGCCCGGCCCCCCAGCTGGAAGGTCGAGCGATACCAAAGACTACTCGCCGATTCCCCAGTGGCTCGGTCAAACGCGTGCGCCACTGCCCAGTAAGAGCGCTGCATTCAGCATCGAGACCGCTGCGGAGGGATTCAACCGGGCGTTTTCATTCCACTTTCTACCCGACCGCCGCATGATCGTGGCCGAACGCACAGGACACATCAAACTGGTGGGTCTCGACGGCAAAGTGTCCGAGATCGAGGGTCCGTTCGTACCGTCCCGCGAGTCCCATCCCGGTGTTCCAGGGGTTTTTGAAGTACTGCCCGACCGCGCCTTCGCAACCAACCGCATGGTCTATCTGACGTATGTCGCGACGCCGGATGACGTGGAGGAGACGGCAGTGCGAGCTCTCAGCGGCGTTGCAGTGGTCGCCAGCGCCACACTCTCGGCGGACGATAAGCGACTCGAGAACATTCGTGTACTGATGAGTGCTGAGGGTATCCTCGCACGCGTCGCGCAGGCGCCCGACGGCACGCTGCTGGTCACTTCGAGCGCCTTCAGCTTGATCTCGCTGAATGCCGTCGACTGGCCACAGTCTCAGCAGCTCGACAGCAACATGGGCAAGGTGCTGCGCATCAATACCGATGGTACGGTTCCGCGGAACAATCCTTTCGTCGACCGCAAGGATGTCCACCCCGAGATTTACGCGCTCGGCTTCCGCGATATCCAGGGACTGGCGATTCATCCGCGCACCGGCAAGCTGTGGACCAGCGAGCACGGACCGCGCGGCGGCGACGAGATCAATATCGTCGAAAAGGGCAAGAACTACGGCTTCCCTGTGATCGGCTACGGTCGCGAGTACGACAAAACGCCGATCAATAACGACAAGACGTTTCAGGAGGGGATGGAGCAGCCAGTGTACTTCTGGACGCCCGACATCGCTCCGGGTGGGATCGCATTCTATACCGGTCGGCGCTTTCCGGAGTGGCGGGGCAACCTGTTTGTCGCCGCGCTTGCCAATCACTCGCTGGTGCGGCTTGTCCTGAAGGGCGAGCGGGTGGTCGCCGAGGAGCGGCTGCTCACCGAGCTCAATACCCGCGTCCGTGACGTCAATGAGGGCCCCGATGGCGCGCTATACGTACTCATCGACGGGACGCTGGCTCAATTCGACCCCAAGGCGAACGGCCAAATCCTGAGGCTGGTACCGAAGAAGTAACGCTTCGGCGGCAGTCCCTCACCTAATCTAGTGTCCCGCTAAGAAACCAGCGATTCAGCGAGAAACCCACCGCACCGCGGCCCGGCGCCGCAGGGCGGTGGGAGGATCTATGAATGAGTCAAGTAAGACGTCCATACCATAGGATGGTTTGGTTGATGTGATTGCATGTCAATTTCCTCGTCTCGAACACGGGCTTCGAGCCTCAGATCCGATTCTGTCGCTGCCTTGCGAATCGAGGGGCGGCGCCCGGTTATTGTGTGATGTCTCTGACAAGTTCCCGACGGTGTTACTTGGCGTAGATCAGCCCCGCGCGCATGGCAAGCAGGGTCAGTTCGGCCTGGTTGGTCACTTCCAGCTTTTGTTTCAGATTATAGAGATGGGTCCCCACCGTGGAGGCGGACAGGTTCAGCGCCGCCGCAATCCGTTGCACGTCTTCGCCGTTCGCCAGTCGAATGAAAACTTCGAACTCGCGTCCAGACAACGTTTCTATGGGTGATCCCGTCCCACCCACTTCGGCAAGCGCAATGTGCTGGGCGAGCTGTGGATCGATGTAGCGCCTGCCGGCGGCCACGGTGCGGACGGCCTCGAGCAAGGTTTCCGGCGCAGTCCGCTTGGAGAGAAAGCCCAAGGTACCCTGGCTCAAAGCACGTCGTGCATGCATCGAATCATCGTGCGCGGATAACGCGAGCAGCCGCGCGTCGCGATGCCTCGCTCGCAGCCTTTTGATCGTTTCCAATCCACCGATGCCGGGCATGGACAGGTCGAGCACCACGACGTCCAGTGTGCTTTCATCGAACTTGGCGCACGCGCTTTCGCCGCAATCTGCTTCCGCGACGACGCGTACATCCGCGGCCGTTTCCAGCAACAGGCGAAACCCGGTCCTGACGACGGCGTGGTCATCCACCAACATGACACGGATCATCGCTGTGATCCCAAGGGAATAGCGGCAACCACCGCAGTTCCATGTGGATCTCGGTTGAGCAGTTGCAACTCACCGCCAAGCTGCGTCACTCGCTCTCGCAAACCACGCAGCCCAAAACGTCCCGGCCGGGACCAGTCCGGGGGCAACCCGGTTCCGTCATCCATCACTTTGACCAGCAAACGATCGGCGCAGTCGACCTCCACCGCAATAGTTGAGGACTGCGCGTGGCGTACCGCATTGATGACGCTTTCCTGGATGATTCGGTACACGGCAAGCGACACGCTGGCGCCCAGCGGCATCGATATTTCATGACGCAGCGTGAAGGTGATGTCTGGATGACGCTGCCGCCAGTCGCGGATGAATCCTTCCAGAGTCTCGGCAAGACCGATTGTGTCCAGAGACAGCGGCGCGAGACGCGGGATCAATCCATGCATGGCGTCGTACAAGCGGGCCGCTTCGGTCGATATCAATTGCGCGGCGCTGGCCGACTTCACGTCCTGCTGACTTGCGATCACGACCGCAAGACTGCGAATGGCTGTGACGGACTGTGCAAACTCATCGTGCAGCTCGCGCGCAATGAGACGGCGTTCCTCATCGAGTCTTTGCTCGATCAGCTGGCCGAGTTCGCGGCGCTCCTGCAACCGCTCTTCTGCGTCGCGCGCCTTGCGTTCGGAAGCGAGTTTCTCCTGGACGGCCGGCGCCATGCGATTGAAGGCCGCGGCGATCAGGCCCGCCTCATGGCCCGCGAGAGCGGGTAGACGATAGTCCAGGTCGCCCCGCTCGATCCGCGCCAGGCCGTTTGCGATCACCGGCCATGGCGCCACGGCGCGCCCCACCAGCCAGAACACCAGCGCGTTCAGAACGGCGAAGGCGATGGCGCCGTACGCTATGAGTGGCTCCAGGTGATCCCAGCCATCGAGCACCGCCCGGGACGCATCGGCTTTCAGATGCAACTGGGTCCCGTTCGGCATCATAAAGGTTCGCTCGGGCAGCGGTGGCGTCAGCAGTGCGGAGAACCATTGCGGAGCTGCCCGGCCGGCTTTGTACGGCGACGGCGGCGAACGATAGATTTCCACGCCAGCTGCCGCCCATATCGAGATCTCGTGCGCTCGCAGCCGTCCGAGTTGCTTGAGGAAAATCAGCAACGGACCCTCGCCGGCATCCTGATACACATCGACGACACCCGCGATCAGCCTGGCGGCGACGGTATTCGCGCCGGTCATTTCCTCGTTCACAGCACGGCGGGTGATGTCGAATTCCAGCCAGGTGACGAGCAGGAAAAACGCCGCGCTGAGGCCGGCGACGATCAGATTCACATGCGTGCGAAGTTTCACGGGCCCCCTGAGCGCAACAGATAATAGTCATGAACGCGCCCGTCGACATCGACGAACTGCAGAATAAACCAACCCTCGGCGAGCACACTCATGAAAATCATGAGTCGATATTCATGATCCTCCTGAGGCCAGCGGACGCCGCGGCGAGCAAGCTCCGGTTGGGAGCCGCTCTGGCTCATGCACTAGGAGTCGACATGATCTGGCAAACCCCGACCGCGATCGATTTCCGCTTCGGCATGGAAATCACGATGTACGTATCGAATCGCTGATCCGAAGTCGAGCCGGGGGGGTGGCTTCGGCCGATCCCCCGGTTTACTGCGACACGAGCTTGACGCGTGATCAATGTGCGAATTCTCGGATCGGCGGCGGGCGGCGGCTTTCCCCAGTGGAATTGCAATTGCGCCAACTGCACCGCAGTGCGAGCAGGCGCCGCGAACGCTCGGCCACGCACGCAATCTTCCATCGCCATTCGCGGCCAAGATGAGTTCGCGTGGACCCTGGTCAACGCCTCGCCCGATATCCTGACCCAACTGATCGCGAATCCCGCCCTGCAGCCCGCCCGCACGATTCGGGACACAGGCCTCCGGGCGCTGCTGCTTACCGATTCTCAGATCGATCACAGCACCGGACTGTTGATGCTGCGCGAAGCGACGCGTCCCTGGCCTTTGTGGTGTACCGACAGCGCCTTCGAGGATCTGAGCGAAGGCAATCCATTATTGAAGGTACTGCAACACTACTGCGGAGTGAGCCGCCAACGCATTCCGCTCGACAATAGTTGGTTCGGGATGGACGGCTTGGAAGATTTGCGTTGGCAAGCCGTCACCGTGCATGCCGACGCCGCGCCGTATTCGCCCCGACGCTCGGCGTCGGTTCCCGGTGACGTGATCGGTCTGTTGATCGAAGACATCAAAACTCACCGCCGCCTCTTCTACGCACCCGCGTTGCCGAGCATCGAGGCGCATGTTTGGGAACAGATGCAGAGCGCCGATTGCGTAGTGGTCGACGGAACATTCTGGAGTGACGACGAAATGGCTCGATCTGGCGCCGGCAGCAAGAGTGCGGCACAGATGGGCCATCTGCCGCAGTCGGGCGAAGCAGGCATGATTGCCTGGCTCGATCGCCTGCCGGTCGGCACCCGGCGAGTGCTCATTCATATCAACAACACCAATCCGATCCTGCTCGATGATTCGGCGGAGCGTAAGACGCTCATTGAGCACGGCATAGAAGTCGCGTACGACAGCATGGAGATCGTTCTATGAGCAGCATCGCCTGGAGTGCCGAGGAGTTCGAACAGCGGCTGCGTGCACAGGGACGCGCGTACCACATTCACCACCCCTTCAACGCGATGCTCAATACCGGCAAGGCATCGCCCGAGCAGATTCGCGGCTGGGTCGCCAACCGGTACTACTATCAGATCAGCATCCCGCGCAAAGACGCCGCCATTCTGGCGAACTGTCCCGATCGCGCCGTGCGCCGCCAGTGGATCGAACGCATCCTGAATCATGATGGTAACGAAGGCGATGTGGGCGGTATCGAAGCGTGGCTGCGACTGGCCGAGGCAGTCGGGCTGGAACGTGCCTACGTGGAATCGCTGAGTGAAGTCGTCCCTGCCGTGCGCTTCGCGGTGGACGCCTATGTGACCTTCGCTCGCCAGTCGCCGTGGCAGGAAGCCGTCTGTTCATCGCTGACCGAATTGTTCGCGCCCGAGATCCATCGACAGCGACTCGCCACCTGGCCCGAGCACTATCCCTGGATCGACCACGAGGGCCTGCACTATTTCCGCAGTCGAATGCCGTTGGCCAAGCGCGATGTCGACCATGGCTTGTCGGTAACGCTCGAGTACTTCAACACTCCGGAGCAGCAGCAACGGGCGCTCGACATCCTGAAATTCAAACTGGACATCCTGTGGGCAATGAACGATGCGATGGCGCAACGTTACGGCGTGTCGACATGAGGGCGGTGGCAAGCAGCAACGCTAATCCTGTCATTCGGCACGGCTTTCGTTTGCAGTGGGAGCCGGCCCAGAGTGCGCACGTCCTGCTATACCCCGAAGGGATGATCAAGTTGAATTCCAGCGCGGCGGAAATCCTGCGCCGCTGCGACGGCACGCACACGGTCGAGCAAATCATCACGGAACTCGAGAGCGTCTTCCAGGTTCGGGGGCTGATGCGAGAGGTGCTGCAGTTTATCGATTCGGCGACCGAACGTGGCTGGTTGTTGGTGTCGTGATGCACGCGACTGTTGCTCAGCCGGGCCCCCCTTTGTGGCTGCTGTTCGAGCTCACTTATCGTTGTCCCCTGCAGTGCGCCTTCTGCTACAACCCGATCGATTTTGCCAACACGACGGCTGAACTCCCGACCGAGAACTGGTTGAGAGTCTTGCGCGAGGCACGGACCATGGGCGCCGTGCAGCTTGGCTTGTCGGGAGGCGAGCCGCTCATGCGCCCCGACGTGGAGGAAATCGCGGCGGAAGCACACCGCCTCGGCTTCTACACCAATCTCATCACCTCGGGCGTCGGTCTGACCCAGGAACGATTGCGCGCGTTCAAGGACGCCGGGCTGGATCACATTCAGCTGTCGTTTCAGGACTCCACGCGCGATCTCAACGATTTTCTCTCGAACACGCGCACGTTCGAACTAAAACAACGCTGTGCCCAGTGGATCAAGGCGAGCGGCTATCCCATGGTGCTCAACTGCGTGATCCATCGCCTCAACATCGATCACCTCGACGCCATCATCGCGATGGCGGCCAAGATCGGCGTTGAGTACCTGGAGCTGGCCCACACCCAATACTATTCATGGGCGCATTTGAATCGCCACCAGCTGTTGCCGTCCCGAGCGCAACTCGACCGTGCCGTCGCGACCACACAGGCCTGGCGAGAACGGCTCGGTAACCAGATGCGCATTCTCTATGTAGTGCCGGACTACTACGAAGTCCGTCCCAAGCGCTGTGTTAACGGCTGGGGTTCCACGCTCATGGTCGTCACGCCCGATGGCACTGCGCTGCCCTGCCATACGGCAAAGATGCTACCCGGCCTGTCGTTTCCCAATGTCCGCGAGCATAGCGTGAGCGAGATCTGGCTGCGTTCCGAAGGGTTCAACCGTTTTCGCGGCACGGGCTGGATGAAGGAACCCTGCGCAACTTGTGAAGAGCGCGACAAGGACTTGGGTGGCTGCCGCTGCCAGGCATATTTATTGACACAGGATTCCACGGCGGC
>JAIBJL010000143.1 GCA_020029545.1 Gammaproteobacteria bacterium | reverse complement strand
CGAATCCCAGCCCGACCTCGTGTCGCGCGGGAATCGCGTTCTGCAGCGTCGCGAGCCTCGCGTCCCAACCCTCACCGCAATGATCGGCCAGCACCGCGCGGCGCGCCGCCTGCGCCTGCTGCAGTCCGCGGATCGCATCATCCCTCAGGTGGTGGACGAGATTGCCTTTCAGACGCGGCGCAATCTCGCGCAGCGAGCGCTGGTGGACATCATCCCGTTCAAACGCGAGGACGAAGCAGCGATCCGCGCCGGGGCTCGGCAACTTGCCGAAGGGCGTCCGGAGCGGGTTGAGCTGTCGCCGCGGCATCTGGTCAGCGCCGCTGCCTATGCATTGGCGATGGGGCGCATTGCGCCGCAAAGGCTGTCCAGGCTGGTGATCGACAAGCTGAACAGCGAGCCGCAAGCGCGGCCGAGTCGAGCGGAGTTGAAGATCGCCGCGTGATATGAACACGTCCCCTACTGAGTTGAGGTGAACCATGCCGAACTATCGGAATCCTTTCGCAAGCAGCAACCCGCAGGGCGGCGCCGTCTCCTCGGGTGGAGCGAATCATCGGCTCGCGCTGGACAACCTGATTCGGCGCGAACTCAAAGTCGGTGATCCAAGCGATCCGATGCAGATCGCCACTGCGCTGCTCGAACGCTACAAGGGTGATCCGCGGGCCCGAGCGATCAGTCAGGAGGCGCAGGGGCTGCCCTTTCTGACGGCGGCGCCGGCGGCAGCCGTCGTCGTGCAGCCGACTTCGACTGGGGCCGAACAGCAGCAGGCGATTGATGACGTAAACCGCGATCTGCAGGAACTGACGACGAATGCCCTGCTCAAGGATGTCATTCCCGAGTTGCAGGGGTGGGCCCAGTCGGTGCGCTCAGCGGCCGAGCAAGGACTGAGCGCTGCTCGCTTTGCGCTCGACCAGCGCCAGCGGGACAAGGCATTCGCGATTCGCCGCCAGTTGGGCGACTATGCGCGCTTGGCGCGATTCGTCGGCGCCCTAACTCCCGCGATGACTATGAACTATCGCCGGTTCGCGCAGAGCCTGGACGAGGTGTCGGCGGTCATTCTCGTATCGATGGGTGAATCGCTCGCCAATGTCGGTTTCGCGGGCGGTCGTTTCCTGTTGCAGGCGCCCTACTCCGAATTGCAGGTGCGGCGTGACTCCGCAATCTATGCCTTGCGCAATCTGATCGGCGGCGCGCAGGAAGCCTACGGGCCGAATGACTGGCCGCGTGGCCTGGATGCGTACCGCAACTTGTACCGTTCACTGGAAGAGCAGGGGCACGGCGACCTACGCTCGCTGCTGGTGGAAACCGAGCTGGCCCGTATCATGGACGAGCTGATCCAGCGTGCCGCGCAGGGCACCGCCGACGGTCTGCGCGCGCTGGGCTCGACGGCGCAGCTGGATTTGATGCGTTTTCGCCGCATCGTCGCCATCGGCATGAATCTCATCAGTCCTGAATCGCCGCCGCTGACGGCTTTCCTCGAATCGCTGCAGCTCTTCGCCGATGCCTTCGACTCGGCCGGCGGTTTCCGCCTCCTGCGCATCAGCCGTCCGCCGATTCTTTTCTATGGCCTCTATGGTATCGGCGGTCTGGACGACGCCGATCGCCGTCTCCAGGAATTGCTGGTGCAGCGCGGACTGCTGGCGGACCAGCTCGACTGCTACATGGCATGCGAATGCCGCGAGGAGCGGGTGATCTGCCAGATTGCGCTCGACAAGATTCTGTACGACGTGGACCGGGCGATCGACCTGTACGCGGTCGGTCAGGAGGACTTCGGCTTGCCCGAACGGCGGGCGGCCGCCTACGGCTTTCTGATTCAGGAGTTTCTCACCACATTCAAGGTGGAGACTAGCTTCCAAGTCCAGCAATCGGGCAACCTGCCAACTGCTTTGAATAGTACAGATCCGAAGAAACCGGCCATCCTCAACCGCATCCAGTCGGCGTTGAGACCGGCACTCTCCAGCAACGAGACCTTGAAGCAACTGGTGGAGGACCTAAAACAGTTTGGCAGCGCGGTGTTGAGACGACTTGATCGCAGCGAAGCCGAGACGCGGGAGGAACCCAATCTCCATACCATGCTCTCTGAGGCCCTAAAAACATTGAATGAAGATCAGGGGCTTGATTCCATGGTCCTCGCATATGCCCGGGCGCAAACCGGTCAACAGCGCTTGGCGGCCGAAGACCCTGACGAGCCGACTCCGGCGCCGAGTACCCTGCTCAGCTCGTACCTCGATGTACTCGAGCAGGAGCTGTGCATACAGCTTGATGCGGAGAAACGCTGGCATGAAATGGTCCAGACCATGGTGCCGAGCTGTGTGCCCTCGCAGACCGTATTCAACAGCCTCGAGCACCTCATCCGCAGTGCCATCGCCCGCGTAAGCGGCGTGCGCAGCGAGACTGAGTTCCGTCCGCGCATCCCGCCGCACTTTGAGACCAGCCTGGACTCGCTTGCGGACGACGTGGATCGGCGCGGTGGCGGACGCCCCTCCTAGCGCGGAACGAACATACTCGGGAGCACAAATCATGGCACGAACTGCATTTCATGGCCGACTGGATCTGCTCTTGCGCGCCTCCCAAGCGCAGGCCGCAGCCACAGAGGACAACACTTTGGTCTCGCTCGTCAGCAAGGCGACAGGGAAACAGCAGGAGCTACTCGGAGATGCGATTGCAATACGCATCGATGCGGTGACGAAGGGACTGCTCGCGCCTATGATTGCGCCCCCCCCGCCACCGGAGAGGTTAAGCCTGCGGGCGCACTTCATTCTCAACCGGCTCGCGCAGGTACGAGCGGTGTTGTTGGACAAGGAGGACGCGAAGGGCTCCAAACTGGTCGCCCATCTGAAAGCTCTCCAAACGGAAGGATCAACCAGCGCCTGTCTCGACTACCTCGAGGATCACAAAGACATTGCTGACCAGTTCAAAGCCGTGTTCGATCCGGCAGTCTTCAACGATGTACTGAACGCGAACTTGGAATCCGAAGAACTGAGAGCGGCAATCGGAGAGCGTCTGAAGGCCCTTGCGGCGCTGGAAGCACACGTGACGGAGCACGTTCAAGGAAATCTCCTCCGCGCGTCGCGGGGCGATTTGCTGATGGAGAAGAAGACCGGCTCCAGGAAGACGCCCTGATGATTCCAGGAACAATCTAATGCAAGGAGCCGAGCCATGAGCTTCCAAACAACCGAAACCATCCAGCGCCTCTGGGAAACCTTCCTTCGCGACCAGTTGGCGAACATACCGCCGGATCAGCGCCAGCAGTTCGAGCAGCAGTTCGAGGATCGCTTCGGAGAGCTGCTCAAGGGCGCTGCCAACGGCAGCGGCCGGGACGGCTTCCTCGATCTGATCGGCTTCGGCGACAAAGGGCCGGTCGAGTTCGATGACATCTCCTACCCCTATGTGCAACCCGACTTCGATGATTCGGTTGTATCAAGCCAACTGCACGCGGCGGCCGAGCTGTACTACATCTACCAGCACGAGCGCATCAAGGTGTTCCAGGTGGTCGACGTGTTACTGCGGCTGTTCCGCCTCGGCAAGATGCGGATCCAGCGCGGCCCGGGCGCCCGCGGCCTGTACCTGCTGGAGAAATGGAGCCCATTGCGCTACAAGCTGCAGGATCGGATGGTTGCCTATCGCCGCGCCTTCAACTACGGCACGGCCGACGCGCCGGCGGGTGCAGTGGTGAATCGCAACTTCCACCGCCAATTGGTGGGATTCATGGTGGCGCTGGCCCAGTACTTCCGGGATCTGTTGATCGGGGAAGTGATCCGCGGCGGCCAATTGATCGACCAGCGCCCCTTCGGCAGCATCGGCACGATCCAGCGGGTCGGGCTCGACCTGCGTTATGCGCTAGACCGCAGCACCTACGGCAACATCTTCTCGCTGGCGATGGAGACCGGCCACCACCTGAAGACGGTGCTGCAACTGCTCGATGCGCCCGACATCAAGAAGGCGTTCGACGCCAACACCAAGTGGGATGTGGTGGAGATCGTCTCCAACCGATATCTCGGCGGCGTGTCTGAGCCGTCGCAGCGCGCGAAGATGGCCGAGAGTGGACGGCGCGTCTTGCAGTTCATCGCCGACAACGACTTCAAGACTGCAATCGATCCGATCCTGTTCCAGTCGACGGTGCGACCCATGGGCGGACATGCCGAAGCCTGGATCGCCGCCTATCGCATGACCCCTGAGGGCCGCGGCTTCGCCGGCGTAACGCCGGCGCTGCAAAGTGTGCTGGGTACGCCAGTCGCGGCCTGAGGGGGCGTGCGTGCGTGCGCCGTCGCTTGTCGAGGGGCCAGTGCCCACCGCCGGCCCGGTGCAAGCGACGATTCCTGACCCGCGGCTCGTGCATGTCGGTACCAAGCCGCGCGTCGCAATCAGGCGATGACGACCATGTTTCAAGATCTTGCCGTCACCTTCAGTCAGAGGCGTTGGTCATGCGTAGTTGACCCCTCGCTATTGTTGCTCACGCCCTTCGGGCCGACGCTGGTGCAGCGCCTGGGCGAGTTGCTCGAACTCTGGGTCGTCCGTTCGTTCTGGGGCGTTCTCGACGGAAGTTATCTTTACGGACAAGAACCGAACCGGCTCATAGCGACCGGCCTGCCGTCTAAAAAGGGCCGAGCCGATGAAGGCACGGTCCGTCAGTCGCTTGCCGCTTGGGAGAGGCTGCGTCGCCGCGCGGATCTTTACGGGCTGCGTCTGCGCTATATCGGTGACAACTACCGCCAGTCGGCGCTGCCGGAGCGAAAGGAGCCTGATCTCGTCCATCGCTACGAAATCCTCAGCGCTTCGCTCCTCAAGCGGCTCGGGGCAAACGGCTTGGAGCCGGAGAAGCCCGGTTTCGAGGCCCGCGAAGCAGTTGCAGATGTGGTAACGCTTGCCTCCACTCTGCATCCCACGTTCATTCTGACGTTCCAGGACGGGCCCGAAGATACGGCGCCGAGCCTGTGCGCGATCCTCGAGTCGTGGGGCTTCCACTGTCGCCGCATAGATGAGGGATCCCTGCGCGATCCTCTCGCCGCCATCGAGCGCGATTACGTGCGTTCGCTGTTGGTGCACGCCGGGCTGTCGCCGCTCGCCTGGTCCGGAACGCGGCTCGCCGTCGCACATGTGTTGGCGCCCGCAACGATTGGTGCGCGGACTATGCTCGATGCGATGTACGCCAAAGGCGAGGGTGATGTCGCTGACTATGACGAAGTCCTGGTTGAGGCGGACGAGGTCCGCGCCGCGGAGATGGAGCGTGGCAATTGGCCTGATTTCTGGAGCGGAGCGATCGTGTTCTGGTACTCGCTATGAGCGGCAACCGCGGCAAGTCGGGGCGTCGTCGTATTGGTGAGGCCGCCGCGCCGAGCGAGCCGCGCTAAGGCAATCCGACTGCTTGGTCTAGGAGGGGAGTGGGATGACGAAACTGACCAGTGCCGCCGGCCGACGGCGGCCGAGACTCAACCACTCCGATCTGGTTGTCGTGGCCGTTTCGGGCCAGATAGCCCATCCGGTCGGCCGCGCCAATCCCTACCGCATCGGCAATGACGGCGTGCCGCGGGTGCTCCCCGGCACCGGCGGCATCGTGATCAATCACCGCATCGGCGACCGCTGCATCGGGCTCGCCGGCGATCACATCGAACCGGGCGTAGCCCTGCACAACAACGGGCGGGAAGTAGTCGGCCCGCGAGACGGTCCCAATACCGCGCTCATCACCTACGCCTGCGTGGGCAATCGCGCGCTGGTCGTAAGCGGACCCAGCACCGGCAAGGCAGGACTGGTGACTGGAAAGCACGGCGGGGTCAACCATGTGCTGGTGGATTTCCCGACCGAGGTGCTGATGCGGCTGCAGATCGGCGACCGCATCCAGATCTACAGCCATGGACTCGGTGTGCGCATGCTCGACCACCCGGACGTGGAGGTGCTCAACTGCAGTCCTCGTCTGATCTGGAACTGGGGAATGCGCGCCGACGGCGGTGCGCTTAGGGTTCCGGTGACCCATCTGGTGCCGGCTGCAATCATGGGCTCGGGGCTCGGCAAGAGCTCAGCCTGGCGCGGCGATTACGACATCCAGATGACCGATCCACAACTTCGCCGGCGCTTCCGACTCGGCAGCCTGCGCTTCGGCGATTTCGTGGCCATCGTGGACGCAGACAGTCGCCATGGGCCGCATTTCCGCCAAGGACGCGTGACCGTCGGCGTCATCGTGCACGGCGACAGCACGGTGAGCGGGCACGGCCCCGGCGTAACGCCTCTGCTGACCGGCCCGGCGCAGATCGTGCGCCCGGTTCACGATCAGAACGCGAACCTCGCTCATGTGCTGCACGTGCGCCGGCCAGCGCCACCGCAAGTCTATCCGACGCTGATTGAGCGCGGCCGGCGTCGGCCAACGCAGCTCGCACAACAGCGGGTGCCGATAGCCGCACTGGAGTAGGCGCAACGATCGCCCAGCGCAGTGATTTCGCCTTCCTCCACTGGCGCGCGATGTCGCCACACGACCAATTGACGGCGCGGCAACCACGATTTCGAAGAGACCGATGATGAGTGGTTCTCGGACGAAGCCTCCGCGTGATGGCCCGAGCCCGGATCGCGGGCAGGTCGTGTGCGACCGCGATCCGAATAGCGGTTGCTTCGTCGTCAAGCAAGCCGATAACGGACCATCGCAGATGAACTCGCACGGTCGAGCGCCTAGCCGGACGGAAGCCGCCCCTGGCGAACTGACTAGATTCGAAGTAAACGGCTGCGCTTACCCGAGCAGATTCGACGAGCCACAGCGCCTTGCATCGAACGCTGAGAACGCGCCAACCGAGGATCTGTCGCGGATCCTCACGAGTCGGGAATTGCAGATCGCAGCGCTGGTATCCATGGGACAGATCAACAAACAGATCGCAAACCGATTGACGATAAGCGAGCACACGGTTTCTTCCTATCTGAATCGGATCTTCTCCAAGCTCAGGGTGAGGAGCCGCTCCGCCGTTGCCGCGCAGTACGCGTTCTGGGTAACTAAGCATGCTGTCGAGCAGGGGCAGCGCGACTGATTCATGGCGCGTAACGGCGTCGGCGTATGTAGGGAGGTGAAACATGACAACTCACGCGGACTGGAGAGAGGAAGCGGTCGACGGCGGCGATGATCTATCAGGCGATCGGATGGCATTCGCCGCCTGGGTCGACGAAACGCCGGATCCTGCAGCAGCGCAGGAGGTGCCGATGGAAGGCATGGACGAGCTTGGCGAAAGCTTCGGCAAGGATCTGGTGGATGGACTGGTCCACGAGACGGACGAATTCAACGACGCCTTGGCAGCGGAAGGGTTGGAAGCTTGGTCGGATGAAGAAGATGAGGCGGTCGATGAGGCGATGCAGCGGACCTTGACGCCGCAAACGACTGCGAAACCCCGGATCGGCTACTTCCTCCGACGAACCGTATACGGGTGGGGCCAATATCGCCGGCAGGTGAGCAGTCTTCCGCCGCCGCAGCGGGCAACGCTTGCTGAAATTGGCAATCTGATTGTTGGCAGCTTCGGGCCGGGGCGTCGTCCCATTCACTTCGTTCACGCCTACGGCCACGCCGATCGCGATACGCCACGCAATCCGGCGCGCGAGCGCCAGATGAGCGCGGAGCGTGCCCGGCGGGTGGTGAGCTGGCTGCAAGCCTACGTCGGTCCCACCGTTCGCAGCCGCGTATCTTGGCAGGCGGTGGCGGTGGGCGCGTCCCAACTGCGGGTGGCGCCGATGACTGAGGCGAATCGGAGAATGAATCGCCGTGTGGAGATCTGTCTCGGTGGCGCGCCGGGCCGCGATCGAACCGGCGGAACGACGTTCGGCCTGACCACCAGCCGCAAAGCGCGCTTCTACGAGCTCGTTGCCCCACACATCCATCAGCAAACCGGCACAAAGTGTTGGGCGTACGCCTTGGCCTCGTGGAGATCGGCTCAACAGGCCTGGGACGAAGCCAAGGTGATGAGGATACCCCAGTTCGGCGCGGGCATTTGGACCGATCCGACGCAGGTATTGGCGCAGTACAGACTGTACACCGATCGCTCCGGGGCACTTTACCCACTGTCCTGGCCGAATGTTGCCGGTGAAGAACGAATGGACTATGCATACTTGGCGGGCCGCGCAATCATGCCGGCGCGGGTCCGTGCTCGACTGGTGCAGGACGGCTATCTGTATTGGGCGTTCCAGCGTAGTGTTGCGGACAGCTTTTCCCACGTGGTCGTCGTCTTTGGGGTTCAATACGATCCGCGCGATGGTGATGGCGTCCTCATGCTGATGGATCCGCAGACGGGGAAGTGGGACTATCCCAGGTTTGCGGACATTTCCAGGTATCAAAAAAACATGATCGCCTGGCGGGGAACCGGTCAACAGCAACCGGGGTTCTGAATCATCTTCGACAGCAAGCGGCGAGTGAACCATGTGGTAGTCGAAGTATGTAGTAAGAGGGCCGGGCCAGGCTCCTAAGTGACGACCTTAAGCAGTCGCATTTCGCGAACGCGGGATCGCGGCACGTGCGATTTCATGCGGGACGGCGATGAGTTGATGACTATCGGTCATCGTTTGGTGGCATGGGGGTTCGACCCGTCCAGGACGTATTGGTAACGTCAGCAGGCTGATGGTGTCAATAGGGGACGCACCACGGTTTCTGGGCACGGCTCGTTACGGAGGACCATGGCGAACTTCTCATACTGTTTCACGAATGGATGCTCCCAGTAGCCGCGACAGACGCTATGGCCGTCAGATGCGCAGTACACTCGTGCGACGATGCCTGCCTTGTCCGCCAGAATGCACGTGCTCCGTTGCGTGGCCCCTTCAGAGTGCGCACTGCGTGGTCAGTCGCGCGATTTCATCGCATGAATGAATGCGCTGCTTGCGTTCGCTGCGTGGCAGTCGGCTTCAATTGCCGCTGGACTCCCGTCGGCAATGCGCTCGGGCCAGAGACCGACTTCAACGCGGCCCAATGCCCAACGCCTTTGCGACCTAACTGTTATCCATGCCTTCAGCCGCAAGCAGAATAAACCTTGCGTGCGGTGGGCGCCCAACGCCGTCCTAATGGGTTGCCTTCCTTGGCTCCATCAAACCAGGTGTCGATATACTTCCCAAACACGCAACGCGGCTGTTGGAGCGCCTGCAAGTGAAATGGGCCGCCCATCTGCCATTCCGGCAAGCCGCGCCTTTGCTCAAAGGAGTCCTGCCTCTGGACGAGGCGATCTCCTTCAGTGTCACGCGGGATCCGACGCACGCTGTGGGCAAAGCGCTTGACGCCGAAATCGAGAGCGAATTTGCTCTCCAGCCGCCGGCTAGCGCCAGTGAGTCGCTGCGCTAGGCCGACAGTGTCAGCTGCGTCAGCGTGGATTCGGCCTGGCCGCGCTGTTGCGAGAAGAGCGAAACCCTGGCGCGTCACGTCACCATCGTTGCCGGGCGCGCCACGTTTGCCAATCAGGCACCGCGGGTCTATGCCTACGTGCACAAGCAGGTGGCCTCGGCTACCGCCAGGCTCGACCAGTTCCTTCACGGCAACGGCGTCACACCCGAAGAGCGCGTGAGCGTGATCAGTGATGACGCGGGCGAGTTCTCCAAGGCGGTCGAAGGCAGTCAGCTCGCTCGGGGCCGGATCCTGGATTGGTTTCACATTGCGATGAAGTTCAAGGCAGCCGAGAACGCGCTCTTCGGCTGCAAGCAGATCGAGTCGCTCGAGCGCGAGACGGTCAAGGCCGAGATTCGCAGGGCCAAGTGGTTGGTGTGGCACGGCAAGGGCGCCAAGGCGATCGCACGGATCAAGGCCTTGGATGCGAGTCTATAGCCAAGACAGGACTACGAATACTCGATACTGTGGGGGAATCTTCACGGCATCACGTGCTGCCTGCGCAACGACACGCCTGTCCTGGCGAACTACGGTGCCCGGTATCGCAAGGGTCTGCCCATCAGCAGCAGCATCGCCGAGTCGGCGGTCAATCAAGTGGTCAGCCTGCGAATGGCCAAGAAGCGGCAGATGCGCTGGACCGATGCAGGGGCGCACCGCCTCGTGCAGGTCAGGGTTGCGGTACTCAACGGAGAGCTATCGCCAAGTCGTCTCGCCAGGTTGGGAAAGGCGTCGAACGCACGGCCACGCGCGATGCCGAGCGTGGCAACCCAGGCGCTCGCGGCATGAAGTTTAATCAATGCGAACTGCATCTCAACGTCTTGGAATCCGCACAATAGCCCTCCCACAGTTTTGCACGCTCTCCTTTGCCTCTCGATAAATATCGAGAGTAGGCGCCATTCTTGGTGAGTTTACAAGACCATGTCATATATCATTGACTGTAAACGATTTTCTCCAGGGGTTTACGACATCTGCGTAAGCGATTGCCGTGCTGGATCCGCCCATCCAAGTAACGGACGAAACGGAATCTCCATGACGTTAGGGTTGTCTTTGCCTGCGTCCATTCAATGCCAATTTTGCTGGAGCCCCCGATGAAGAATATCTTGCTACTCACGACAGCCGTGCTGTCCGCCTGCAGCACCGCAACGCCGCCGCAGAGCGGGGCGCAGACCACGAATCCGGCACAAATTGCGTCCTCAACACCGATCGGTTCCCGTGCGCAAGCTGCATCCGTGCCGCGGGAACAAGCTGCGCCTGGGGCGGCCTCCGCGGCTGCGGAAATCAGCCTGAATGATCTGAGTGTTATGACCTTTAGTTGTGCCAAGGTCGGACTGAACGCGGCAGCCCGCGAGGCAGCAAAGGAGCGCGCGAAGGGCAATTATCAGTTCTCCTACTTCAGGCTCGTCAGCAGCTCGCACCATTCAACCTACGAGGTCCATTTCA
>JAIBJL010000142.1 GCA_020029545.1 Gammaproteobacteria bacterium | reverse complement strand
CATCGGCCCCAGCGCATTTGCGCTCGAGACGCTGTACCGATACGCCTCCTCCTGCTTGAGCCCGTACTGGCTCAGTATCTCATCGAAGGCGAGCGCCTGCTTCTCCACGTAATCTTTATCATCCGTCTGCTCGATGACCGCAAGCGTCGTGATGACTTGGGGAGGAATGGCATCGGCGAGCAGCTCTCCGGGAAAGGCGGCACTCGGCACCTGTGCGAGACGCAGCTCATCAATCGCCTTGCGCGCCGTAGCGATCAGAAACTCCTTTCCGCTGCTGACGAAACCCGGGTCGAATGTATCTTCGGTGAAGGGCAGATAGACGATCGGTTTCGCGGTCCGGGCGACGGCGAGCCACTGCTTGCGCTTGAGAAGGTTGTTGTCGAACACGGGGAATTTTCGTCCGTAGACCTTCAAGGGTTTCCCGTCCTGGGAGAAGGCGAACATCAGCCGCTCGGCACCGGTGCCCTTCACATGCTGAGCCTGGATACCGGGCGTGAGGGTGCGAAAGGCCAAGGGCTTCCGACCGGGTTTCCACTTGATCGGCGGGCGCGGCAGCTCGATCTGGGCGACGGACCACTCCTGCTTCGCCTCGCTCCACAGCGCAAAGGCCACGGGGCGACCGCGCAGAACCTGATTCTTCCCCTTGCCGGTGAACACGTATTGGAGTTCGACGTCACGAAGCAGTGTCTGCGCTTCGGCGACGAGATCGTGGATCACCTCGTGACGGTTGAGGCTGCGGCCTTGGACGACGACCTCCTCGGGAGCCCCGTTGGGGTGCTCCGACTCGGCAACGGCAAGTGGCACCTCGCCTTCTTCTTGCTTGGAACTTCCTTCGGCGCCGGGAGACGTTGCCTCGATCGACGCGGCCGCCTCGAGCGGAGGGGCGCTTACTGCGTCGATCAGCGTCGGCTCATTTTCATCAGTGACGCCGCCCGTCCCTGCACATCCAGCACAGATCAGGGATACCAGCACGAGGGGCAGCGCAACCTTTTTCATCACTTCCATCACTTCTTTTTCACACTATCAGCCGCGCTCCATAAAGCGAGTTGGGCCTCGGTTTCTTCGCGCGTGCGGCGGTGACGCATACGTTCGATTTCTTCGCGAAACGCATCGACATCCTGGAAGCTGCGATAGACCGAGGCAAATCTCACGTAAGCCACTTCATCAAGACTGTGCAGCTCCTCCATGGCGAGTTCACCGACACGACGTGACGGCACTTCACGTTCGCCCAGCGAACGCAGCTTCTGGCAGACATGCACGACTGCCGCATCGACCTTCTCGCTCGGTACCGGTCGCTTTTCGAGGGCCTTCAGCATGCTGTTGCGCAGCTTCTGTTCATCGAAAGGCTGTCGGCTCGCATCGCTCTTGACGATGCGCGGCATCACCAGCTCGGCAGTTTCGAAGGTCGTAAAGCGTTCGTTGCATTGCAAGCATTCGCGCCGCCGACGAATCTGCTGCCCTTCCCCGGCAAGGCGTGAATCGATTACTTTGGTTTCTTCGTGGTTGCAGAACGGGCAGTGCATGGATTGATGGGGCCTGGGGCTCGGGGCTTGGGTCGGAAGTTCAGACCGCCGGGCGCGTGCGACTTTTCCTGCCCAGGCCCCAGGCCCCAGGCCCCATGCCCTGCATCACGCAATCACTTGCCATACACCGGGAAGCGAGCGCAGAGCTGCGTCACCTTGTCGCGAACCTTTGCCACCACGGTCTCGCTGAGATTCTCATCGAGAATGTCGGCAATCCACCCAGCAAGGTCGGTGACTTCCGCTTCGCGGAATCCGCGTGTCGTCGCTGCCGGAGTGCCGATGCGCAGGCCGCTGGTCACGAAAGGTGGACGTGGATCGTTCGGCACCGCGTTCTTGTTCACGGTGATATGCGCTCGGCCCAACGCCGCATCGGCATCCTTACCGGTGATGTTCTTGTCGATCAGATCGAGCAGGAACAGATGATTGTCGGTACCGCCGGAAACAATCTTGTAGCCGCGCTTGCCGAGCGTTGCGGCCATGGTGCGCGCGTTCGTCAGCACTTGTTTCTGGTAGTCATTGAAGTCCGGCTGCAAGGCTTCGAGCAGCGCCACGGCCTTGGCCGCGATCACATGCATCAGTGGTCCGCCCTGCGTGCCGGGGAATACCAGCGAGTTGAGCTTCTTTTCGATGTCGGCATTGGCACGCGCCAGGATCATACCGCCACGCGGACCGCGCAGCGTCTTATGCGTCGTGGTCGTCACGACATCGGCGTGCGGAATCGGGCTGGGGTAAATACCGGCGGCTACCAGTCCGGCAACGTGTGCCATATCGACCAGAAAGAAAGCACCGACGCTGTCCGCGATCTTGCGGAAACGCGCCCAGTCGATGACGCGCGAGTAGGCAGAGAAGCCGGCGATGATCAGCTTCGGTCGATGTTCCTGAGCCAGTCGCTCGACCTGTGCGTAGTCGATCTCACCGGTGGCCGGGTCCAGGCCGTACTGGAACGCATTGAAGATCTTGCCGGAGAAATTCACCTTGGCGCCGTGCGTGAGATGACCGCCGTGATCCAGGCTCATGCCGAGAATCGTATCGCCGGCATTCACGAGCGCGAGATAAGCCGCGGCGTTTGCCTGCGACCCGGAATGCGGTTGCACGTTGGCGTACGCAGCGCCGAAGAGTTGCTTCGCCCGATCGATCGCCAGCTGTTCGGCAATATCGACGTATTCGCAACCGCCGTAGTAGCGCTTGCCCGGATAGCCTTCGGCGTACTTGTTGGTCAGCACCGTTCCCTGCGCTTCGAGCACGCGGGGGCTGGCGTAATTTTCGGAGGCGATCAGTTCGATGTGATCTTCCTGACGACGCAGTTCGCTATCAAGCGCTCGCTGTAGCTGCGGATCGAAGTCGGCAATATTCATGGACTTGGCAAACATGGGCATCCTAGGGATAGTGAATAAAAGAGGACGCCTGTCCGGCTGTGACGCGAGGCATAACGCGACTCAGTCGTCGGCGGCACTGCTGCCTTCGACCCAGGAGCCTGTCCGGGCAATGAGCATCGTCACGAGGGTGTGTCACATCGAGGATTTTTGGCGATCGTTGGAGGCGCATAGCATAGTGGGCACTATGTAACGAGAAGGATCGCCAAAAAAGACCGATGTGACGCAGCCGCAGTAGATGGCCATGACTCGGACAGGCTCCTAGCCATCCGAGGCGAATACCGCCGATTCTAAAGATCCCGACGCGCCACGGATAGGTCAGGCTGCAGTGCCCCCCGGTCTGCCTGGACAAACTCACGGATCACCCCGGTCCAGGCTAGCGCCAGGTTGCGCCGATTGTAGCCACCGCCACCCAGACCGACGAGGCGACCGTGGCCCAGTTGGTCAGCAATCGCGCACAGTCGCTGCGCGGCGTGAGCATGCGCCGCCGGAGTGAATTGCAGATGGGTAATGGGATCGCCGGCTACACTGTCGGCCCCGCACTGAAACAGCACAAACTCGGGGCGGCCGGCAAGCAGGAAGGCTTCGATGCGCTCCCAGGCCGCATGAAATTCATGGTCGGTCGCGCCGGGGGCCAGCGGCAGGTTGAGCTTGGTGCCACGCGCTGCGCCACTTCCGATCTCGCTGGCGGCGCCGGTTCCGGGGTAGAGATGACGGCCGTCCTCGTGAATATCGGCGATCAGCACCTCAGCGTCGTCTTCGAATCCGTAGTACACGCCATCGCCGTGGTGCGCATCGATGTCGATGTAGGCCACCCGCCGAATACCATGTTCGCGGCGCAGGATTTCGATAGCTACGCCGCAATCGTTGAACACGCAGAACCCACCCGCACTGCCCCGCATCGCGTGGTGCAGCCCGGCGATCGGAATGAAAGCGCGCCGTGCTCGCCCTTGCATGACGGCCTCGACCGCGACCAACGTGGCGCCAACGACATGGCTGGCCGCTTCGTACACGCCCTTCCACGCCGGAGTGTCGCCTGAGTCCAGATAGCCATGCCCGGTCGCCGACCGATCGCGGACCAGATCCAGATAGTCGGGGGTGTGAAAACTTTCCAGCTCTGCACGTGTCGCCAGTCGTGGGGCGGCGCGCTGCACGGCACCGTCGAGGCCGGCGGCGTGTAATTCACGCATGAACACTTCGTGACGATCCGGGCCGAACGGATGCCCATCACCGAAGCCGTAGCACGCAATCTGTTCGCCTGCGACCAGCAGGACATTGGACGTGGTGAATTCGTTCAAGGGCAAGCTCGACTGTCGCGCAATGGCGTCAGGCTAGCATGGCCCGGATGGTGAGTGGTGAGTATGGTGAGTAGTGAGTGGTGAGTGGGTCAGAAGGGATTCGGGACCGCTCGCAACGTCTGGCAGCAATCCGCACGCTTTTCCTGATTCCGGCGAATCCCGAATCGCGATTCCCCAATTCCCGCTCGTAACCAATCACCACTCACTATTCACCACTCACTTCCTTCGTTCGCTATCATCCCGCCCCTTCCCTGAAGCTGCCGAGTGACCCGCCATGGCCCAGTTTATGTACACGATGAATCGCGTCAGCAAGGTGGTGCCGCCCAAGCGCATCATCCTGCGCGATATCTCCCTGTCGTTCTTTCCGGGCGCGAAAATCGGTGTCCTGGGCCTCAATGGTTCGGGCAAATCCACGCTGTTGCGGATCATGGCGGGTATCGACAAGGAGATCGATGGCGAGGCGCGACCGCAGCCCGGGCTCAAGATCGGCTTTCTGTCGCAGGAACCGCAGTTGGACGCGAACAAGGACGTCCGCGGCAACGTCCTGGAAGGTGTCGGCGAAACGCAGGCGCTGATCGACAAATTCAATGCCGTCAGCGACCGCTTTGCCGACCCGGACTTGGGCGAAGAGGAAATGAACAAGCTGCTCGAACAGCAGGCCAAGCTGCAGGACGCCATCGACGCCGTCGGCGGTTGGGAGCTGGACCGCAAGTTGGAAGTTGCCGCCGATGCGTTGCGCCTGCCGCCGTGGGAGGCCGACGTCACGAAGATTTCCGGTGGTGAACGTCGTCGCGTCGCCTTGTGCCGGTTGTTGCTGTCGCAGCCGGACATGTTGTTGCTCGACGAGCCGACCAACCATCTCGATGCGGAATCGGTGAGTTGGCTGGAGCGCTATCTCGAAGCGTATCCGGGTACCGTCATCGCCGTCACGCACGATCGCTACTTTCTCGACAACGTGGCGGGCTGGATTCTGGAACTGGATCGCGGCCATGGCATTCCCTGGGAGGGCAACTACTCCTCATGGCTGGAGCAGAAGGAAAAGCGTCTGGCGACCGAAGAGAAACAGCACGAGGCCTTGCGCAAGACGCTCGCCCGCGAGCTCGAATGGGTGCGCGGCAACCCGAAAGCGCGCCAAGCCAAGAGCAAGGCGCGTGTGCAGCGCTATGAAGAACTGGCCTCGCAGGAATTCCAGGCACGTAACGAAACCAACGAGATCTACATTCCACCCGGCCCGCGCCTGGGCGAATTAGTCATCGAAGCGAACCATCTCAAGAAAGGCTTTGGCGACCGGCTGCTGTTCGATAACCTGAGCTTCAACCTTCCCGCCGGCGGCATCGTCGGCGTGATCGGTCCGAACGGCGCGGGTAAGACGACCCTGTTCCGCATGATCACCGGCCAGGAACAACCCGATACCGGCGAAGTGCGCATCGGTCCGTCGGTCAATCTTGCGTACGTCGATCAATCGCGCCAGTCGCTCGACGACTCCAAGACCGTATGGCAGGAAATTTCCGGCGGTCTGGAATTGATCAAGGTCGGCAACTACGAAACCTCATCGCGCGGGTATGTCGGTCGCTTCAACTTCCGCGGCGTGCAGCAGCAGCAACTGATCGGTGAACTCTCCGGCGGCGAGCGCAATCGCGTGCACCTGGCGAAAGTGCTCAAGACCGGCGGCAACGTGCTGATGCTCGACGAGCCGACCAACGATCTCGACATCGAAACGCTGCGCGCCCTGGAAGAAGCGCTGCTGAGCTTCCCCGGCTGCGCCATCGTCATCTCGCACGATCGCTGGTTCCTGGACCGCATCGCGACCCACATTCTCGCCTTCGAAGGCAACAGCGAAGTCGTCTGGTTCACCGGCAACTACGCCGAGTACGTGGAAGACCTGAAACGTCGCAAGGGCGCAGATGCCGATCAGCCGACGCGCATCCGGTATCGGAAGTTGGAGACATGAGAGCAACGGGCATGGGGCCTGGGGCGTGGGGCTTGGGCAGGAGCAAGATGCGTGTCTGTGCTGGACGCCGCGATCTATCTGAGCCTCATTCCTGCCCAGGCCCCAAGCCCCAGGCCCCACACCCATGAACTCCGACGCCATCGCGCTGGTCATCGCTGCATTTGGCGCGCTGCTGTTCGTGCTGGCGTGTCAGCGACTGTTTCGCGGACGGTTCGTCGCGGCTGGTGCAACGTTGTTGATGTCGGTCGTCCTGCTGGTGGTGTCGGCGCTCATTGTCGTCGTCGCGCTCAACCTGCACACCTACTCGCGCCTGACTTACGAGCAACCCATCGCGCAGGTTGTCTTCGAAGCGCGCGGTCCACAGCAATATCGCGCCACACTCACGCGAGTCCCGAGCGGTGAGATGCAGATGCTGGTGCTCTCCGGCGACGAATGGCAGCTCGATGCGCGGGTGCTGAAATGGCAAGGTTGGGCCAACAGCCTGGGCCTCGATGCTCAGTATCGACTCGAGCGGGTGAGCGGCCGTTATCGGTCGATCGACCAGGAACGCCACGATCAACGCACCGTCTATGGACTCAGCGACAACCCCGGCGCCGACCTGTGGACTCTGTCGACCCAGTATCCCCGCTGGTTACCCTTCCTCGATGCCGTGTATGGCAGCGCCACCTATCTGCCGATGGCCGACGGCGCACGCTATGAAGTGTCCCTGACGCAGAGTGGATTGATTGCGCGCCCCATGAATCAGGCGGCAACCACGGTGGTGCAGGGATGGCGTTGAGCCGCCTTCGCGGCGGATAGGTTCGATGAAGGCGTGGACTCATCAACGCGAGGCGCACTGGCGACCACGCTGCAGGCCGATCCTGCAGCCATAGAGGCCTGTTCTGCCTCGTATCCACCCCGCCGCGGTGTCATCGCCGTCCCGCCCGGCATGTCATGAACAAGTCAGATTCGTTTCAGCCCCCCGTGATGGTCCGGCGCCGCTGCACTGGTTACGTTGTCGCCCAGGGTACGGTTCGCTCTTTTCACCCCTTCAGGAGAACGCAGTGACGACTTTGGCCATGACCCGCTCCGCCGCCGCAAGCAAGTCCAGCGGCTCCCGCCTGATCCGCTCGCTCGCCGGTGCCGCCATCGCACTGCTCTGCGGTGTAACTTCGGCACAGGCTCAGAAATGGACCGCAGATGTAGCGTCCGCGTCCGCTGCAACCCTCACGACAGCGCCCGTTAGTGGATCGCGCGTCATCAAGTTCAACAGCTATTCGATGTATGCCCTGCCGATGGACCACGCTTACGCAATGAACAACGCGGGACTGATCGTCGGTGACGACGACGGCAAGGGAGCCGTGTACGTGAATGGCCAGGTGGCCTACCTCGCTTCCCCCCCGGGCTATACCGACGTCAAGGCCTGGGCGGTGTCGAACAACGGCATCATCGTCGGCACCGGGATGAACGCGGGACATCAACGTCCGCTCAAGTGGAACAGCTACACCAGTCCGGGCGTGGACATGGGCGCCATCGCTCGCATCACTCAACCCCTCGCCGTGAACTCCAGCGGCGTGGTCGCCGGTTACACCATGACCTCATCGAACGCTGCGCCTCGTGCCTACAAATGGACTCCGGCCACCGGGACGGTCGACATCCATCCCACTGGTTACGATATTTCGACGGTCTACGATGTTGCCGACAGCGGCTTCATGTCCGGCTATACCAACGACGGCAACAACCAGTTCTACGCGGCTCGCTGGTATCCGTCAGGCGCGTTCGGCAGCATCGCCCGCGGCGTCGGCTATCGGACGCTTGAGAACGGCACGGTCTACGGCACCGGGCTCACCAACGAAGCGAAGATGTGGGACGTGTCCAACACAGCAACCCTCATCGGGCCGAGCCCGACCACGCACGTCGTCAAACAGATCAGCCCCAATGGCCGTTATGTCGGTGTGTCCTACAGCGGGACCGCCTGGACGACCATGAACGGCGGTGCGCTCGTGACTCTGCCGGTGCCGGCCGGCACCTACGGTGCGGCTATCGATGTCAGTGCCTGCGGCACCATCCTCGGCAGCTACCAGGCGAACATCAACGACTACCACCCGGTCATCTGGTCTAAGACGACGTGCGATCTGGGCGAGATCGTCATTGCTCAATGATCCCAACCGAGGCGACTCGCAACTGAAGACAGCCCCGCTCGCCGGGGCTTTCTCTATTTTGAGAGTCGATCCGGCGTGCAGTGAGCGGTCAAGAGGTACGTTCGACACCGTCAAGGTGACCAGCCACTCCGGCTCCTCCAGGCGTTCGCGCATAAGCCTTCAGAACATTCTGTGCGTCACGCTGCTTGAAGAATTTCGCCCACCCGTAGGCGTTCTCTCCGTACCTGTCCTGTACTTCGGGGTCCGCGCCTAATTTTATAAGCTCTTTGATCGTGGCTACATTGCCGAACCGTGCGGCAATCATCAGCGGGGTTTCACCCCGGCACTCGCATTCCGGCGCTCGAAGGTTGAGATCAATCCCATAGCGATGAAACAGACGCAGCGAATCCAGATTGTCCCGGCGCGCCGCGTAGTGCAACGGACTCCAGCCGTGTCGTTCGAACGTGTGCGGATTCGCGCCGGCGGCGAGCAATACTTTGATGATTTCGTTGTTTTCCTGATTCGCTGCGTTCATCAAAGCCGTTCGGCCACGTAAATCATTGTTCATCGAGACGCTAAAATTGACATTTGCGCCTCGGGAAATCAGTTCCTTCACGCCTTCTACATTCTCACCATTGACAGCAAAAAGTAAGGGAGTAAAGCCAACCGCGTTCGTCGCATCGACCGCCGCGCCATTCTCGATGGCTTCGGCAATCGACGCGGCGCTTTGCCGTTGGACAGCTGCGCTGAAGAGCGATTGACGTGGATCGATGGACGCTTCCCTCGACAAAGCTTCTGGACCAAGACTATCCACCGCTGCTTTTCTGTCGCCTGCAGCCAGGAATGTTGAAACAAAATGCCAGGCGAACAGCAGGATCATTACGACAGCGCCTGCGTTTGCTCCGAACACCACCCACCGCCGAATCTTCAGAGCATCTGCGTTGCCAGGCTCCTCCGCAGCGTCCGCCGAGGCAGCGACGAGGGTCGGTGCTGCGGGTCCGATGACCGGGTGTTCGACGCCACCAATCTGCATCGGCTCCGCGCCCGCGCGGGCGGGTAAATCGGGATTGCGGCCCACAACGATGTCGAAGCTTCGTTCATCTTCGCCATCGGGGAACCGCAAAACGACTCGCCATCGATGATAGATTCCGTCGGCGGGTTGCGAGGCCGGGAACTCGTGCGGAATCAAAAACGTGCACACGAGCAGCGAATCCATATTGTGAGTTCGCTGGTCTTGCCCCCAGAGCTTTACAATTTTCGTACTGTCGCCGCGGTCGTCCACCTTCTCGCACTGGAGCGACACGACGAACTCACTCGGCGGCGGCACGCGATCCAATGTCGCGTGGATCGTCACCGATCTGCCGATGGTCGGCTGTGTCGGGTTCAGCTCGATCGTAACCGCTCCATTCCGCAGACGATCGAGGGTAGCCTTCACTGCCGTCCAGAGAAGAAACATTCCTAAGAACGGAAACACCAACACCAGAATCAGATACCACGTGCGTCCGGAGAGGCCCTGAATAAATATAAAGCTCAACGGCAAGGAAACCAGATTCCAGAAGACCGTCATGAACCAAATGGAAATAAGCCCGCGCTTTGTGTCCGATTCGATCGTTCTGGCATTGCCGCCAAGCGACGGGGCCGAGATCTCGGACGATGGCGTGCAGATAGCCTTGATCGTGAACCACACAGCACCGATCGAGATCAACGAAAAGAGCACCGCAAACGGAATCGCAAAGACGAGCATGTTCCAGCGTATCTGCCGATCGGCAATGGAATGTTCGGGATGAGCAGGGTCCACCCACACGGTGATCGACTGACCTAATCGCTTGGCCCGTCTGAATCGATTGAAGTGCTCTCTCTGCCACCCATCGATATTGTCGAATCCGTCGGTGAACCCAACGCGGTCGCCATCGTAGGTCTTACCGCGAACCTCGTAGCGATAACGAACAGCCGCTCGATAGGTGACGCCGTCGGTATGATCCGCTTGCAGCGCGGTCTCGATGACCGTCCCGGAGACGGGTTGCCACGTACGTGCCGTCCACCAGCCGCCGACGTGACGAGCCAATTCAGAACCGCCGATGACGCCACCGGCGCCGAATCCCGCGGCACAAAGCAGCCCAACAAGGACGACTCCTGCCTTCTTCATTAGAGCACTCTGGTTCACCTGAGCACTCTAGGCGCTGCATGAGCCTATGGCCTCAAATCAGCCTCAACTATTGCCTGGAAATGAGAACAGCATCGCAGGCGCTTGCGGATCGGTGAGGACTGTGGATACCGGATCGTATGTTATTCGAACGGCAAACGTACCTCCGACCCGGCACTTCACCACGCTCTCGAACGCCGCCGTGTCCAGCGCGAAAGGCAACGTGCCATCGATGGGTGTCCCGATGGCAAGGGTTTCTATCTGGCGACCTCGACGCGTATCGCATCGCTGCAACGACGACCACGGACAGCCGCTGTTCCCGGCGAAATAGCACTTCCGCTCTGAAACAGTCGATATGCAGC
>JAIBJL010000141.1 GCA_020029545.1 Gammaproteobacteria bacterium | reverse complement strand
GCCGCATGCGCGGCGGGCACATCCATGTGCCTGGGTGGCACTCGATAAAGGTACGTTTCATCCCGCGGGGTCGCGCGCGGCGCGATGGAAAACTATTCACTAATCACTACTCACTTCACTACGCAATGCGCCGTGCGTTCGGCTGATCGACGGGGGCGAGCACCGACGAAATCGCCGGCGAACCGGGGACCAGTTTCAGCGGCTTACGCTGTGCGATCCAATTCGTCAGAGAATCCCATTGCTCGGTATCTTCACGCACGATGGCTGGATTCATCTCGAACAGGCCAATACCGGTTTCGGCAGCGCGAATGTAGTTCTGGGAATCGCGGAACGTGGCGACGACCGGGATTTCCAGCGTATCCAGAAATCGCATCAGCGACTTGTAGATCACGGTATTCACTTTGACGCGATTGGCTATCACGCCGATGCGCTGTTCTTCGCGCGCGATCTTCGCCACCAGCAGCAGGTCGGCGATACAGCGCGTCGCTGCGTGAATATCGATATCCGACGGCAACACCGGTACCAGCACGGCGGTGGCATTGCGCGTGACCTCGGGCAGGGTTTTGCGATCGATCGCTGCTGCCGTATCGACAACCAGCCGCTCACTGCCGAGCGGCACGCGCGTCGCGAAGCTGCGTGTCACGCGGGGATTCTTCTCGTATCCGGCGATCGCATGAATCGGCAACTGCTCCGCCGTGCGCTTGCGCAGCCAGCGCATGCTCGAACCCTGCGAGTCCAGATCCATTAACGTCGGCTTCAACCCGGACACGGCAAAGTAGCTCGCCAGGTTGGTGGCGATCGTACTCTTGCCGGAGCCTCCTTTCGGATTGAGAACAACGAATTTGAGCATGGTCATGCGCTGCGATAGCGCTGTTACGGGTTGCACGCAGTATGCGGAACAGATTATGCAATGGTCGAGACCTAGCCTACGCACGGCAAAATCCTGCTGCAAGCAGGACTCTGTGATCCTTGTCACTACTTGCACATGTCGTTCCCATTATCGCGCCGGAGCGCGCCATCGCTCAGGCAATGACGTAGGGCAGCCTTGTAGCAAAGCGTCATACAAGTGTGGCAGACGTTCTTTACAGTGCGCTTAAGGCAAACGCTGGGCGCCCTGCCACTGTGAGCGCTCTCACATCGGATGGTCAGGCGGCGCGCGTACAGTCGGTCGCGTCACTGAAGCAAATCGAAGGTTCACATGGAATTCATGCTGCTCTGGATGGACAACCTGGACGACGCGTTGTGTGCCTTGCGCCACCTCGCGCCGAGAATCGCAGGGTTCGTATTCGCGATTGCGCTGTTCGTCGCCACCGGCTTTGCATTGGTCGCCTCCACGCAGATCACGCTGGCAGCGATTGTAGTCATTGCCTCTGCGACGCTGATCGAATCCTCCCGCCGCCGTCGATTGCAGGCGAACTCGCCCACCAACCGCTGATCCCGTCTTCGCAGCGGGTCGTCGACCCGCCGTCGCATTGCTGCGCCAGCCTTATCCCCGCCTGGCAGTGAGTTCCTCGTTGGCCGCACTCCACGGCTGGCGCATCTCCTGCGCATACCTCGCTTGCCGTAAACTTTCCGCTCCCTGTGGGGCGTTGCCAGCTTTGGCTGGCCCTGCTGCTTCCCCCATCGGTGCTGAGCGCTTGAAAAACCCACGGCGCAGCCCCATAGCCGGCGCATCTAGTATGAAACAGCGACTCGGGCATCCTGCCACTCGCGCTGTGGGCGATGACGGGAAAAGGCGCGACTTTTCCCGCATCACTCGCCGCGTACGCGGCGGGCACATCCATGTGCCTGGGTGGCACTCGATGAGCTTGAAGTGTCATGCTTCGAGGTCGGGTGCCGCGCGATGGACAAGTTACAGGAATTCCGGCAACCAGAATGGAGCGAACGATGACCGAGACGAGTACGACGCAGACCTTAGGGTTTCAGGCAGAGGTCAAGCAGCTGCTGCGGCTGATGATCCACTCCTTGTACAGCCACAAAGAAATCTTCCTGCGCGAATTGATCTCGAATGCGTCGGATGCTTGCGACAAGTTGCGGTTCGAGGCGCTCGCGAAGCCCGAACTGCAGGAAGGTAACAGCGAACTGGCGATCACGATCGACACCGACAACAAGGCGCACACCATCACGATCACCGACCACGGGATCGGCATGACGCGCGCGGAGGCCATCGAACACCTGGGGACGATTGCCAAGTCGGGCACTGCCGATTTCCTCTCCAAGCTGAGCGGCGACCAGAAGAAAGATGCGCAGCTCATCGGCCAGTTCGGGGTGGGATTCTATTCCTCGTTCATCGTGGCCGAGCGCGTGGAAGTATTCTCGCGACGCGCCGGCACGCCGGCGAATCAGGGGGTGCATTGGGAATCACGCGGCGACGGTGACTTCACCGTGGCTGATGTGGAGCTGCCGGAGCGCGGCACCAAGATCGTGCTGCATTTGAAGGAAGGCGAACACGACTTCGCCGATGACTACCGGATACGCTCGCTGGTACGCAAATACTCGGACCACATCGCCTTCCCGGTGCGCATGCTCAAGCAAGGCAAGGAAGACGAGAAGAGCACCGAATACGAGTCGGTCAACCACGCGCAGGCGCTATGGACTCGTCCGCGCAGCGAAGTGAAGGACGACGAGTACAAGGAGTTCTACCGACACGTCACGCACGACTTCACCGATCCCTTGTCGTGGTCGCACGGCAAGGTGGAAGGCAAGAAGGAATACACCAGCTTGCTGTATGTACCGGCACGTGCGCCGTTCGATCTGTGGCACCGCGATGCCGTGCGCGGACTGAAGCTGTACGTGCGCCGCGTGTTCATCATGGACGATGCGGAGCAGTTCCTGCCGCTGTACCTGCGCTTCATCAAGGGGGTGGTGGACTCGGCGGACTTGCCGCTCAATATCTCGCGCGAGATGCTGCAGCAGGACGCGTCGATCGATACGATCCGCACCGGTCTGACGCGTCGCATTCTCGACATGCTGGCGAAGCTCGCGAAGGACGAGCCGGAAAAGTACGCCACCTTCTGGAAGGAATTCGGCAGCGTGCTGAAGGAAGGTCCGGCTGAGGACCATACCAATCGCGAGCGCATCGCCAAGCTGCTGCGGTTTGCGACGACGCACGCCGACAAGGAAGCGCAAGAGGTGTCGCTTGAGGATTACGTCGCGCGCATGAAGCCCGGCCAGAACTCGATCTACTATGTGATCGCCGATTCGTTCTCGGCGGCGAAGTCCAGCCCGCACCTGGAGGTGCTGCGCAAGAAGGGTATCGAGGTGTTGCTGCTCACCGACCGTGTCGATGAGTGGCTGACCGATCATCTGCGCGAGTTCGACGGCAAGAGCTTCCGCAACGCGGCGCGCGGCGATCTGGACCTGGGCGGAGTGCAGACGGATGAGGAGAAGAAGACGCAGGAAAATCTGTCCAAGGAACATGCGGCAATTGTCGAGCGCCTGAAGACGACGCTGGGCGATCGCGTCAGCGATGTACGCATTACCTCGCGCCTGGAAGATTCGCCCGCCTGTCTGGTGCTCGGCGAGCATGATATGGGTGCGCAGATGCGTCGCATTCTGGAAGCGGCTGGACAGAAGGCGCCCGCGACGAAGCCGGCGCTGGAGATCAATCCAGCGCATCCGTTGCTCAAGCGCCTGGAGGCAACGAGTGACGATGCAGCGTTCGGCGATCTCGCCTTGATTCTGCTGGATCAGGCGACGCTGGCCGACGGCACGCAATTGGCCGACCCCGCCGCCTTCGTGAAGCGGTTGAACAAGCTGTTGTTGTCAATGTAGCTGGCTGGCGGTCGTAGCGAGATAGCAGGCGGTTGAGAATCTATTGTCAATCGCCTGCTGGACCAGGCAGCGGAGGGCTTGGCGCCATCGGGCGCGGCGAACCGCAGGTCGACCAGGTAGGGGAACGCATTGTCATACAAAATTCTCATTGTCCTCGGCGGCATCGTCGGGCTCATGGCATGCAGTCCGCAGGCCAAGCCGCCGGTCGCTGCGACTTCAATCAACAACAAACCCGCGGAGGTGGCCCCTGTGACTGAATTGGTGATCAATGATCTGTCGGAAGGTTCAGGACCCGCGATCGCAGCCGGCCAGACCGCGCAGGTCCACTACACCGGCTGGCTGTATGCACCGGAGGCTGCGGATCAGAAGGGCAAGCAATTCGACAGCTCGCGCCAACGCGGTCCGTTCAGCTTCCCGGTCGGCGGACGCCGCGTGATCGCGGGTTGGGATCAAGGCGTGGTCGGCATGAAAGTCGGCGGCGAACGTCGACTGGTCATTCCGGCATCGCTGGGCTACGGCGCGGGCGGGGCCGGTGGAGGATTGATCCCGCCGAATGCGACGCTGGTCTTCGATGTGGAGTTGCTGGAAATCAAGTGACCGGTCACCGCACCTTCGGATTGAGCGAATACGTTCCCGTCAGCCGCGCTTCGGCCAGGATCAGCGGCTTGATCGCAGCGAGTACTTCGGACGCTTTGAACTCCTGATTCAGGGGTGCCTTGTCGCTGCTCAGTGCATACACCGTGAAATGATAGCGATGCGCGAGCAGATCGTTCCACGGCGGGCAGGGGCCGTCGTACCCGAGATAGGTGCCGGACATATCTGCGTCGGTGGCGAACCAGCTGGTGTAGTCATTGATCCCTTGTCGCGAGCCCGCCGGTCCGGTGAGATTTTTTTTGCCGCCGGCGACGATGCCTGAAGAGCATTCGCCCGCAGCAATCTGAGTCACGTTCGCGGGAATGTCGACAATCGCCCAGTGAAAGAATTCGGCGCGCGGCAGCGTCGTTGGCACCGAGCGGCCTTCCGTGTTCACATCGTCGGGTTTGCTGGGTGCATCGGGATCTACGCAGACAATGGCAAACGAGCGCGTACCGGACGGTGCGCCAGACCATTGCAGCTGCGGATTGTGGTTGGCGGCGAGCCGGACATGCAGAATCGAATCCTCGGCGCCGAAGGCAAACTGTTCGGGGATGCGCTGGTTGTCCTGAAAGCTGGTGGAGGTCAATTTCATGGAAGCCTCGAGTCAGATAGAGGATGCTTGAAGAAGCCGGCTGCGCTCGCGAAGTTCCCGCGCTGCGCGGGCGCGGCACGCGTGACGAACCGGATGTTATCGAGCCGCACACGGCGGCGCCACGCGCATTGCGGGCAGTCGCGCCCAGTCGCACTGGACTGCGACATTCGTTACGCTTGGCCCGCCCATTTCAACACGAGGAACATCGGATCGATGAGCATGTTGCATGAGTGAGACGCCACGGGTACTTAGCGAGCGCACCGTCATTCCTGGTCCCGCCGGCAATCTGGAAGGCATCGTCGATTGGCCGACCTACAGGGATGTAGGAAGTGGCGATCTCGTCGGGAACAGAGATCGCCCGACCACGGCAATCATTGAGCGCGTGGCGGTCTTGTGTCACCCGCACCCGCAATTCGGCGGCACCATGACCAACAAAGTGGTGCACATACTCGCCAAGGCATTCAACGACCTGGGCGCGGTGGCTGTGCGCTTCAATTTTCGTGGCGTTGGCGCCAGTGCGGGCACTTACGATGCAGGCCATGGCGAAACGGACGATGCGCTAGCGACCATTGACTGGGCGCGGCAACGCTGGCCGCAGGCGCAACTTTGGTTGGGTGGCTTTTCGTTCGGCGGCGCGATCGCCATGAAGGCGGCATCAAAGCGCGTACCACGCCTGCTCGTCACCGTCGCTCCGGCCGTGCAGCGTGTCGCAGTCGACATCATGCCGGTGGGTCCGTGGCTGGTCGTGCAGGGTGATCGCGATGAACTGGTCGATGCGGCACAAACGCAGGCCTGGGCGAGAGCTCTGGAAGTGCCGCCGGTATTGAAGATACTTCCCGGTGCCGATCATTTCTTTCACGGCCGCATCACCGAAGTGCGCGAAATCGTCGCGCAATGGGCGCGCACTCAAGATCCAGTCAGCGGCATGGCGCAGCAGCGGGACCTCTCATGATGCTCGATCAATTGAAAAAACTTTTCGGTGCGTCCCCGGTGACTCAGGGCGTGCTGGAGCAACGCGAACCGCTCGAACTAGCCACGGCTGCGTTGCTGCTCGAACTGGCACGTGCCGACTTCTCGGAATCCGCCGCGGAGAAAGAAGCGATCGGCCACTTGCTGCAACGGCGCTTCGGCACTTCGCAGGAGGCAACCGACAAGTTGCTGGCAGAGGCGGCGTTGCGAGCCGATCGCGCCGTGTCCTTGCACGAGTTCACGCATCGACTCAATCGGGAATTACCCGAATCGGACAAGCTCTCCATTATCGAGATGCTGTGGCGTGTAGCCAACGCGGATGGACGAATCGACAAACATGAAGAGCAGCTCGTGCAGCGCATCGCCGGCCTGCTGCATATCAGCGATCGAGACCGGATGCGGCTGAAGCTCAAGACCCTCATCGCGGAATAGTGCTGCACAGGGATGTGTCCCACAGGGATTTCCGTTGGTCACGAATGCTGCGGGCGCATGGATGCGCAGGAGCAGCGGCTGCACAGGGACGTGTCCCACAGGGATTTCCGTTGGTCACGAATGCCGCGGGCGCATGGATGCGCAGGAGCAGTGCTGCACAGGGAAGTGTGAATGCTGCGGGCGCAGGGATGCGCAGGAGCAGCGTAGCGAGGTCAAGTTGTTGCCGATCCAGGAAGGATGGCACGAATCATTACGGACAAAGCCCCCGGAGCGGTACGAACAGCACTCCGGAGGGCCTGAAACCGGACGGGGAGTTAGTTCACGAACTCCTTGAGGCTCTTCAGCGCGCCAATGCGCACTTTCTTGCTGGCTGGCTTGGCCTTGAAGGTCATTTTTTCGCCGGTGAATGGATTCACCCCTTCGCGAGCCTTCGTGGCCGGCTTCTTCACGACCTTGAGCTTCATCAGGCCGGGCAGGGTAAACAGGCCCGAACCGCGCAGGCTCTTCTTGATGATGCCGTGAAGCGATTCGAATACATCGCTGACTTGTTTCTTCGACAGTTCAGTGTCTTTCGAAATCTGCGCAAGGATCTCCGACTTCGTCGGTGCCGCATTCTTTTTCGCCATTAGTAATCTCCTGTATGTGTCAAGACGCGGCCCATTGCCTGTTAGTCGTTGTGGCTGTGCGGTCGCGGTCAAACTGCAAGACGCGCTGGAAAATAGCACAAGATTCGCCGGGGAATAAGCGGCGATGCGATTTTTTTCCGTATTTTTAAGCCTTCGCGCGCGCTTGATGCCGCCAAGCGCCCTTTCCGACGAGGTTTTGCTTCAGTTCGTGAAGAACTCGCGCTTCAACTTCACCTTGAGCGGCGTGGTTTCGCCGGTGGGCGTGACAGAGATGTCGAACACCAGAATCTCCGAGCCGCTGATCGATACCTCGCCGATGTAGTAGATTGCATCGCCTTCCGAGACGCGCCGCATTTCGATGTTCTTGAGCTGCCCGTTCAGGTTGTAGGCATCGATCTGCACAGTGGCATCGACCGGCTGCCGCGAGGCATGTTCCGCCGTCTTTTTGAGGGCGGTCACGTTGAGCAGGACGCGGTTCGTGCTGCGCTGAATGCCGAAAGAGCGGGCGATGTCCGGTGTGAGTGTGTCGGTACGCAGTGCGTTGTAGTGCACTTCGTAGTTACCGAAGTCCTGGAACGATTCGTTGCTGGGCTGTGCCGGCTGTGCCGGCGAACTTGCCGCCTGCTGAGCATTGTTACAACCCGACACCATCGCAAGGCTGAACGCCATCGCGACGATCAATGATTTTGTTGTTGGCATTCTGGCTCGTCTCCCTGGTCGCGCGCATAACGTGACCAATTCGCAGTGATCGCAAGCGCACACTATAAACCAATGTAAGCGCAGATTGATCGGGCCGGCTAGGGGTTTGACGCGTGGAACCCGCCCCGCCGCACCGTCCCCGCTGCGCTGGTATCGAGATCCGTCTCAGTGCTTGTTGCATCGTCGTGCAGCGCTCGACGAGCCGGTTGCGGTTGTGGATGCGGACAGTGCTTCGGTGATGAGCGGTGGCACCGTCTGTGGCGCCGCGACGCTGACGGTTTTAGACCGACCCGTGCTGCCACGACGAATCGTGATAGCGGCACGAGCGGTACCGAACACCGCGGCGAGGTAGCCGACCAGATGATCGTTGGCGCGGCCGTCCACCGGTGGCGCGGTGATGCGGACTTTGATTCGCGCTCCGTGCATGCCCACGATGGCATCGCGCGACGCGCCAGGCTGCACCTGCAGTTCGAGAATCAGCGCGTCGCCTTCCCAGCGCGCCGCGGTCACGGTGCCTGGCTCGGTCTCGCAACGGACCGGCTGGCGGTCGATGCAGCAATCGAATTCGACGTGCGGATCAAGCAGCGCATCAGCGAACCAGGATATACAGCGCCTGCAACGCGATGATCAGGAACAGAGCGGACAGATCGAGTCCGGCAACGGCGGGAATCACCCGGCGCACGGGGCGCAGCAGCGGCTCGCAGATGCTGGACAGCAGGGCCGCCGCGGGACTGTAGGTCCCCGGTGCGACCCAGCTGAGCAGAATGAGCAGAAACATCGCGAACGTGTAGAACTGCAGGACCGTCCCGGCAAGGTTGCGCAGTACTTCCACCGTGAATTGCGCGGGGTTGTATACCCAGGGGTACGCTCCCAGCAGCCATAGGGTCGCGGTCGCGGCGGTCTGCACGATTAGCAGTGCGACGATGGACGCCGTATCGACCTTGCGCACCGGCGGCAGGATACGCCGCAGCGGCAGTACCAGTGGATTCGTCAACCGGATAACCGCCTGCGACAACTGGTTGCGGGAGTCCGCGCGCACCAGCGGAAACAATACCCGCAGCAGAAACACGGTAACCAGCAGCACCTGCAGGATGGTTCGGACAATGAATATGAGCGCGTCCATTGATTACGAGTGGGTAGCGATGTGATTGAGCGGCGGTGAGAGAGCGTTACGGGGTGACCGGCTGGCCGACTTCGTTCGCGGTTGCTTGGGGTCAGCCTGCGCCGAATTCCGCTGCCAGCTCTGCCGAGCGCCGGGCTGCTGCGGAAACGGCTTCGGTAAAGATAGCACGGACCTCTCGCGACTCCAGGTGGCGCAAGGCCGCTTCTGTCGTGCCGCCTTTCGAGGTCACCTGCTGGCGTAACGTGGCTGGCGATTCGGTGGCGGCGTGCGCCATGCAGCCCGAACCGTAAGCGGTCTCGACAGCGAGCTTGCGGCTGATCGTGGCACTGAGGCCGAGCGCTATGCCGGCTTGTTCGAGCATCTCGATCAGGAGAAAGAAATACGCAGGGCCGCTGCCCGATACCGCGGTCACGGCGTCCATGTCGCCCTCGCGATCCACCCACAGCGTCGCACCGACCGCGCTCAATACCTGTTCGGCCAGTTCGCGCGCAGGCACGCTCACATCGCCCGTCGCATACAAGGCAGTCATCCCGCAGCCCTGGAGCGCCGGGCGATTGGGCATGCAGCGCACGACCTGCACGCCATTCGCCCACTGTCGGATCGACGTTGCCGGAATGCCGGCGGCGACCGAAATCAGCAACACCCGGGACGACAATGCGGCGGCGAGCCCGCTGGTCACCGGTCGCATCTGCTGGGGTTTGACTGCCAGTACGACGACCTCAGCGCCGGTCACTGCAGTATTGTTGTCGTGCGTCGTTCGCACCTGATAGGCATCGCGCAGAAGGGCCAGCTGTTCTTCGGCAGGGTCCGACACGACGATGCGGCTGGCTTGTGCACCGCGCGCGAGCAATCCGCCGATGAGGCTGCGAGCCATGTTGCCGCCGCCAATGAATGCGAGGGAATGATGCATGAATGAAAACCCAGCTTGAGACAGATTGAAAACGATTCAGTCGGGTGAACGCTGTCCGAGCAATCGACCCGCGATCAATGAGCCTTTGCCGGCCGCTCGCCGAACAAGGCCGTTCCGATTCTTACCATGGTCGCGCCAGCCCGGATCGCCGCTTCCAGATCGGATGACATGCCCATGGACAAGGCATCGAGATGCAATCCTGCTTCGTTGAGGCGATCGCGACACGCGGCAAGTTGCGTAAACAGTGCCAGTTGCTCTGCATACGATTCGCGGTGCGGCGGAATGCACATGAGCCCACGTAGCCGCAGGCGGGGCAGCGCCTGCACCGCCGTCGCGAGGTCGGCGGCAGCCGCCGGTTCGACACCGCCCTTCCCCGGTTCAGGGGCCAGGCTGATCTGGATGCATATATTAAGTGGCGGCAGGTCGGCAGGTCGCTGTTCGCTGAGCCGGATGGCAATGCGTTCGCGATCGAGTGTGTGCACCCAGTCGAACCGCTCCGCGACAATACGCGTCTTATTGGCCTGCAGTTGGCCGGTGAAGTGCCAGGTCAGCGGCAGATCGGACAGCGCTGCCAGTTTTGGCACCGCTTCCTGTAAGTAGTTTTCACCGAACTCTCGCTGACCGTCGCCAGCCAGGCGGCGCAAGGCATCCGCAGGCTGCCCTTTGCTGATTGCGACGAGCGCCACAGAATCCGGCGACCGGCCAAATTGCACTGCAGCGGATGCGATGCGCGTCCGGATTTCGTCCAGTCTGTTCAGGAGATGATCCGCAGGCGCAGCGTCGACAGATCGTCGTGCGGTGCACCAGCGAGGCGGAGGCGCTGAGCGTCGTGGGGGACGAAGAGAAGTTAACGCAGGTCCTCGTCAACTTGCTGGACAACGCCGTCAAATACACGGAGCCGGGCGGGACGGTGGATGTCGGTGTGCAGGCGAAAGACGGCCGGGTGATCATCCGTGTTTGTGACACCGGTATTGGCATTCCACCGACCGACCGTGACCGAATTTTCGAGCGGTTTTACCGGGTCGACCGCGCCCGTTCCCGCGAATCC
>JAIBJL010000454.1 GCA_020029545.1 Gammaproteobacteria bacterium | reverse complement strand
GATCGATTAAAAGCATGAATATTTACCTACTACTTGAGAGGAGAAATAAAGATGAAAGCGAAAACCATGGTAGCAGTGACCACCCTGTTGATGAGTTCCAGCCTTGCGCTGGCGGCCGGGGAAGCGCAGGACCACAAGGCGCATCATCCGGAAGCCGCAGGCGCCACTGTCCAACAGACGCCGGCTGGGCCCGCTGGCGGTATGCCAATGATGCAGATGCAAGAATACATGCAGAAGATGCAAACACAGATGGAGGAGATTCGCCGGACCGAGGATCCGGACAAGCGCGATGAACTCATCCAGTCTCATATGACGGACATGCAAGGCATGATGAAGATGATGCAAGATATGCACGGCGGGGGACCCATGATGGAACAAGGCGGCATGATGGGACCAGGTGGCATGATGGGGCAGGGTATGGGTATGCAAGGTGGAGAGATGATGGGTGGCCAACAAGGCGACAAGATGGCTGCATCTCAAGGTGGCATGACGGGTGGTCAGCAGGCCGGCATGATGGAAATGATGAATCGCCAGCAGATGATGGAACAACGAATGGACATGATGCAGATGATGATGGACCAGATGATGCAGAACCAGGCGGCCACGGAGGAAACACGGATGATCCGGGATCGGCGTCACGATCACAGCAAGACGAAGTAAGGGACGAAGGGCAGCCGACCAGCTGCGATAGCCGCCTCAACGGAGGGTGCACGAGATGCTGACTTTAACTGTTTAATAGGGCGCTTTTACCATGTCTCTCTTACCTCTGTCAGACTTGTTGCGACCGTTCGCAATAGCCTTGTTGGTGGTGCTTTCACCGTTGGCCGTCGCGGCGCCGTCCAACGCCGCGCCGACACTCACCGCGCTGATCGACGAGGCCATCCGCGACAACAAGGATCTGCAGGCCGCGCGCCATGCCGTGGATGGAGCGCGCGCGCGGCTGCAACAGGCGGGCCTTGGACCGAATCCGCGCCTGGAGCTCTCTGGGCGCAACGATACGCTGTTCAGCAACGACGGCGAATACGCCGTCAGCGTCGGCTTCAGCCAGGAGTTTCCCATCGCCGGTCGCCTCGTGCGGCAACAGGATGTGGCGCGGGTGGATGTCGCCCTGGCGCTTGCCGAAATCGCGCAGGCCGAGCGCACTCTGGCCGGCGACATTGCCACGGCGTATTATCGTCTGGTGGTGGTGGACCGACAGATCCAGGCGCAGGGGCAACTGATCGGTGTGGATAGCGCGCTGCTGCGGCTGACACGCGATCGCTTACACGCCGCCGAGGTTTCGGAGACCGATGTCACGACCGCACAGTTGGAACTGCGCCGAGCAACCGCGCAGCGCGCACTGCTGCAAACGCAACGTGCCACGCAGGTCGCGGAACTCAATCAGCGGCTCGGCCGGCCCGGTGATGAACCGCTGAATATTGATGAGACGCTACCCGCGCCGGGCGCATTGCCCGATGCCGTCACGCTGCAACGCCAGGCGCTGGCGGTCCGACCGGATTTGCGCACGGCCTATCTGAACGCTGACCGCGCCCGCGCCGAGCAGGCGCTGGCCCGTGCCGAACGCTGGGAGGACTGGACCGTCGGCGTCGGCGTCGAGCAGGACCGGCTGGTGCTCGATGGCGCGCCGTCGCAGCAGGCCAGCCGTGCGATCGGCGTATCGCTGTCGATACCCTTGCCGCTGCGCAACAACCGCCAGGGCCGCATCGCCGAGGCGTTGTCCGCCGGTGCGCAGGCGAATGCCGGCGTGCAGGCGCTGAGCTTCAGTATCGGCAATGAGATCACGCGCCGGCATGCCGAAGTCACGCGCCTGGCGCAGTCGCTGGCGGATTATCAACGCGACCTGCTGCCGGACGCGGCGCATAACGTCGCGCTGGTACAGCAGGCGTATCGGCAGGGTTTGGCGCCGATCTTCACCGTCATCCAGACGCAGCGACAGCAGGCCGAGGTCACGCAGGCCTATCTCGATGTCCTCGATCGTTATCTGCAAGGACTGGCCGCACTGCACACGGCGGCGGCCACCTATACCCAACACGTTGCGTTGCCGGACGTCCCTACACCGACGCCCGACCCGGAAGGAAAATAATATGCACGGCATGCTGATTTTTGTTACCCGAAGGTCCACGCCTTTGCAACTGCTGCTCGTGTTGTTGGCCTTGGTGTTCGGCCGAATACACCCGGCGGTTGCCCACGGCGAGCAGATCGCGGTCGGCGGCGGAGCGCGCGGCCCCGTGGTACTCACCGAGCAACAGCAAAAGGCCATCGATCTGAAAATCGCACCGGCCGACCTGCGCACACTCGATGAGGTCCTCAATGTCAACGGCGAAGTGCAACTGCTTCCGGATCGTCAATCGGTCGTTAGCACGCGCATCAGCGGGCAGGTCAAGGCGCTGTATGCCAGCCTCGGTGACAAGGTCACAACCGGCCAGCAACTGGCCAGGGTGGAATCGCGCCTCAGCGGCAACCCGCCGCCCAGCGTCGTGATTGCCGCGCCTATGAATGGCGTCATCGATGAACGCAGCGTGATACTCGGTCAATCGATCGAACCGGACACCACGCTGTTCCACATCGGCGACCGTTCGCGGGTGATCGTCGCGGGTCAATTATACGAAGAAGACCTCGGTAAGGTTCGTGTCGGCATGGAGGCCCGAGTGCGCGCGCTGGGTTATCCGCAGCAGGTGTTCACGGGCAAGGTCACGCTGATCGAGCCGGTGCTGGACCCGCAGAGCCGCACGGTCAAGGCGTGGATCGAGGTGGCCAATCCGAAGGATCTGTTGCGTCCCAACCTGTTCGCGCGCGCCAGTATCGTGCTGCAGCACAAGGAAGCCGCACTCACCGTGCCCAGCGATGCCATCATGGAGGCCAACGGCGAGACCTTCGTATTCGTGCGCGAGGCCGGGCAGTTCCGGCGCGTCGAGGTGACCACCGGCGCCGCCGACGATGCCTACACGGAAATCACCAGCGAACTGGTGCCGGGCGATGAAGTCGTTACCCAAGGCAATCGCGAGCTGTACACGATGTGGCTGACCGGCGGTCAGATGAAGGAAGAGGAATAACCATGTTTAATCGTCTGATCGCCTGGTCGCTGCACAATCGCCTGATCGTGCTCGCCATCACCGTCGTCCTGTTCATCGCCGGCGGCGTTGCGCTGCAACGGATGAGTGTGGACGTGTTTCCGGAATTCGCGCCCCCGCAGGTCGTGATCCAGACCGAGGCACCAGGTATGGCGCCGCAGGACGTGGAATCGCTCATCACCTATCCGCTGGAAAGCGCCATCAATGGCACGCCGGGTGTCAGCGCCGTGCGCTCCAAGACATCGGTCGGCCTGTCCACCATCACCGTGGTATTCGACGCGGCCACCGACGTGTTCCTGGATCGGCAACTCGTCAATGAACGCATTCAGAACGTGAGCGGTCGCCTGCCGCCGGGCAGTCTGCCACCGGTAATGTTGCCGGTGACCTCGGCGGTGGGCTGGCTGGTCAAGTACGCATTGATCAGCGATACGCTGTCGCCCGAGCAACTGCGCACGCTGTCCGATTGGGACATCCGTCCGCGCATTCTGGCGCTGGGCGGGATCGCCTCGGTGGTCGCCACCGGCGGCGAGGTCAAGCAATACCAGGTGCGGCTCGATCCGTTACGGATGCAGGCGTACCGCATCAGCGCCGAGGACGTGCGCCAGGCGCTGGAAAACGCCAACGTCAATGTGCCGGGGGCGTTCCTGCAGCAGCCCGGCCAGGAGTTCATCGTCAGCGGAGTGGGGCGGATCGTCTCGTTGGATGATGTCAGGAACACCGTGATCGTCGCGCGCAACGGCGTGCCTATCACCATCGCCAACGTCGCCGAGGTCGCTTTCGGCGGCGAGATCAAGCGTGGTGATGGCGCGTTTGCCATGAAGAA
>JAIBJL010000140.1 GCA_020029545.1 Gammaproteobacteria bacterium | reverse complement strand
AAACGAGGCAACTACCAGCGAGCTCAGAATTCGTGACGTCATGTGATTTGGTTTTTGATGAAGACTGTGGAAGAGAAGCGCGAGATCGTAGGCGTGCCGTGTTACGGATCGATTACGGTCTCCGTCCATGCAAAAAGCCGCTCCTAAAGCCGCGATCTCGTTCGACTTCCTGCAGCACCTGGGCAAAGCGCTCGATGAGGTACGCAAGGCCGACTACTCCCGACTCCGCGGGACAGACCTTCGCTTCATCAAGGGCCGGAAGTACACGCCGCTGTCGAACCGCGAGAGCCTCACAATGCGTATCCGGTGGGGTGCTTACGCGGAACTTTCCCGACAAGCGATCGTTTCTGGCTCGTGTCGTTTACAACATGCGCGAGAGGGGGCACCACGATAGCGTCGGTGCGACGCGGCCTGGGATCATGGGTGCTCATCGCCCCATGGCTACTCTGTGCGGTATGTTGTGCGTCGTGCGTCGCGCAGAATCCTCGCCTCGAGTTGCCAGAAGAGACGCCGCCTATCATCGCGAAACAGCGAGTCCTCTCCGAGACCGCTAGCGATCCGCTGTTGCGAGCAGCACTGGACGAATACAACGATAACCGCTTGGTTCGCGAGCTTGTCGATGGAGTACGTCGTTACTCGTCTGCACCTCTAACGAGCGGCAATCGTGTCAGCGTCCTGATCGACGGCCCTGAAACGTACAAGGCAATCGAAGCGGAGCTGAAAGCAGCGCATCATCATATTCACCTTGAAACGTTCATCTTCGGCGCGGGTGACGTGGGACAACGCTTCGCGGACCTGCTGGCACAGAAGCGAAGAGAGGGCGTAGAAGTGCGCCTGCTCTACGACGGCATCGGCAGCATGGAAACACCTCGCGCCTTCTTCGATGCGTTGCGTCGGCAGGGCATCGAGGTCCGTGAGTTCAAACCCGTGAGTCCAGTCGAAACTCCGCGCGTCTGGACGATCCACAATCGCGATCATCGCAAGATCATTGTCGTCGACGGCAAGGTGGGTTTCACCGGCGGCATCAATATCGACAGCACTTATTCGAGTGCTTCGGCCAGCAAGCCCGGACCGAAGCGCGGAATCGAAGATGGATGGCGTGACACGCACGTTCGAATCCAGGGACCCGCTGTCCAGCAGTTGCAGGCACTGTTCTTCGAATCCTGGGAAAAGGCAGGGAAACCCGTGGAGCTTCGCGGGAAAGACGGCTACTTCCCCGCGATACGACCAGCCGGTGATGCTCTGGTCACGATCGTCGCTAACAACAGTGAATCTGACGATCGTTCGCTATACGGCACGTATCTCGCGGCATTCACTTCTGCAAGCTCGCGGTTGTGGATCACGCATGCCTATTTCGCTCCTAACGAAGCGTTGCTGAATGCGATGCGAGAAGCGGCGCAACGCGGCGTCGATGTCAGACTCATCGTTCCGGCATTCACCGACTCCAAGCTGGTACTCAAAGCAACACAGGCGACTTACGCGAGTTTGTTGAGGGCGGGCGTCCGGATCTATGAACTCGAGGACGCCTTGCTGCACGCGAAAAGCGTCGTGACCGACGGCACCGTGTCCATCATCGGCTCTGCCAATCTCGACATGCGCAGCTTCCTTCACAACGACGAGGCCAATGCGATTGTGATCAGCCGCGACTTTGGACAACGTATGGAAGACGTCTTCAAGCAGGACGAGCGGGCTTCACGGCCGGTCGAACTCGATCGATGGGAAAGGCGGTCATTCTGGCAGCGTGTCAAAGAGTTTGGCGTCAAGCTGTTCGGCTATTGGCTCTGAGCGCCTTCGCGATGCGCGGGTGCGTGCGGTTACGGACGCAGACAAGTGCGCATGGAATCTCGGACGGGTCATCGGAAAATTCTGACTCCCCATCGGAAAAACCAGCGCGCTTCCCCCGGTGATTACTCGTGGATCGGACAGCATACGTCCTTCTTGCTCGCGATCACCTCGCTGGCCTTTTATTGTATTGCGCGCGATTTTCCATGAAACAGCTTCCCTGTTCATCTCGCTGCAGCAGCAGCTGGCGCAGATCTTCGCTGGTTAGGAACCACAGCGAGCAACCTGTCAGGCAGTAGCTGGCCAATGCGCGGCGTGCATCTTCACTTGAGAGCACCCATGTCGCGCAGTGCCGCGCGAATCGTCGCATCGGCATCGCCACTCGCCGCGCCGGATGCGGTCGCGTCGGCGTATTCGAACAGCGGTGTGAACAATCCCAGCTTGTCGACGGGGCCCCGCAACGTGATCTCGCGTTGATCCGCAAATGCACTCGCCCAGATGTCGCGGACTTCGTCCCAGAATTTCCGGGTCGCTGCGTAGTACTGGTCTGCCGCGGCGAAATCCGCGTCCTTGATTCGTTCGTACCGGGCGACGCCATATTCGCGCGCCAGATACGGTTGCTCGCTACGCAGCTTACGTTCCGGTGTCAGTGCGGCTTTCAAGTTGTTTTCTTCCTGCGTCCAACCGTTGGTAAATACCGTGTGACGATTCGTGCCGATCAGTACCTGGTAGTCATCGCGCACACTCCACTCACGCCGCGGCAACGGGCGCCAGGTGTCGGCGCTCAGCCAGGTCGAAAAGCTCGCGGAATGCTGCCAGCGTCCGATGCTTGCATAGCGCGGCGATTCATCGACCTGATACACCGTTTGCAGCCATGCGCCCCGCGCTTCGCCGGATGCCACCTTGCGTTGCTGCCAGCGCTCCCGCCCCTGATAGGCAACGATTTGCCGAGGTTCGTATTGCCAGTCCTGCCGCCAATGCTTGGTCACCATCGGTTCGCTGATCGAACCGTCCTGCTGCACGATACGCATCTCCAGAATATGCACCAGACTGATAGCGCGGCCGGAATCGCTGTCGACGTACACTTTTTCTGTGCCCCAACTCTGGTAAGGCGCGCGACGCGTCTGCGCGGCGTCAAAGAGCCCGACCTCCAGGAAGTCGAACGTCACGCGATACGTACCCGCCATGGCGAGAATGGCCCGGCGGTCACGCTCCAGTGACGAGATTTCATTTTCTTGCAGTGCCTGCCACTCGCGCGACGCGGTGGTGTCGAGCACCACGGGCGGACCTTGCGTCGTGCCACCGCGCGGCTTCAGCGCTGTATCGTCCAGCGGCCATGAAAACGTATAGCGTGGCGCCACCGCATTGGCGCCGGGTGCTTCCTCATAAGCGGCAGCCACGGTGGACAGCACCGTAAGCAACCAGCCGCCGCAGAGTCTTCCGATATTCATCACGTCTGCTCGCTTCAGAATTGGACGGTGACACTGGCGCCGAATTTGATACCTGGGCGAGTGTAGCGGTCCAGCACCGTGCTGGGCGACCGCCCACGAATCGGGTCATTCCCAATACTTCTTGCCAGTCAGATTGAGCACCCCGAGATTGGCCTGGGCGTGTGTCGAAAATTGCGCTTGCGCCAGCAGATCCAGGATTCGTCTCTTACCTCCGTACCTCCGGCTGCAAATTTTGCAAGCCACCCTTGAAATAGCGGTATGAGAGAGCAGGACAGCGGTATGCTGAATCCGAAGGGAGTTCCCTGCCCAAACAAGTTAACCATCGGGATACCTCCCGCAATAAGGCTGTGGTATGGTTAATTTCTTGTCATGAAGTCGCGGCTTGGCACGAACTAGTCGACGGCGATGCTGTCTCAATATCGACGATTACCGGCGGTGGGCCCAGAGTCGGCCCGCGCATCCAACTTGAGTCTCACAGGAGTCTGAATGGACCGTTATCCCAGCAGCGTCATCACCAGCACGAGATCGTCTGCGCTGACGACGAACAAGGTTCTTCGCAACACCTACATGTTGTTGAGCGCGACGCTCGCGTTCAGCGCGGCTATGGCTGGCGTGGCCATGGTGACGAATATGCCGAGCTTCGGTCTGCTGACACTCGTCGGCTACTTCGCGCTGCTGTTTGCGGTCCACAAGACCAAGGACAGTGCCTGGGGTCTGCTGTCGATCTTTGCGCTCACCGGGTTCATGGGCCTCACCCTGGGTCCGATCCTGAACATGTACCTGCAGGCACTGCCGAATGGATCACAGATAGTCATGACGGCGCTGGGCACGACCGCAGCTGCCTTCTTGGGATTGTCCGCCTACGCCGTGAAAAGCGGGCGCGATTTCAGCTTCATGAGCGGCTTCCTGATCGTCGGTGCTATCGGCGCCTTCGTACTGGGTCTGATCGCAATGTTCTTCAACCTCCCGACGCTGTCGCTGGTCGTATCGGCCATGTTCCTGCTCGTGAGCGGCGGCATGATCCTGTGGCAGACCGGTGACATCATCAACGGCGGCGAAACAAACTACATTCTCGCGACGGTCACGCTGTATGTGAGCATCTACAACATGTTCCTTAGTTTGCTGCAGCTGCTGGGTGGCGCCAGCAACGATTGAGAAACGGTAGGGTCAGATGGCTACTGGTAATCGGCCAGAGCCTAAGAGATAGTCAAAGGGCGCTGTGATCACAGCGCCTTTTTGATTTCCACAATGCGACTTGACGCAGCGAAGCCCAGCTCCTGGCCTGGACCAGCTTAGCCTCTCATGAAACGACCCATCGGACTCCCTGTCACGAGGGTCGTGGAGCCGAGCAAAAAGCGTGGTTTTTGCTCGGCTCTCGCCGCGTTCGCGGCGGGGTACATCCGTGTACCCTGGTGGCACTCGATGAGATAGGTTTCATGCTTCGGGGTCGGGCGCAGCACGATGGGCAACTATCCAGCTGCCCTCCCCGCTCGTCCCTGTGGAAATCCAGAGCTTCCGGCATTTATTCTGCTTGAGCGGAATTGTTCGCAAGGTTTAAATCCCATGAATCTGAATTTCACAGCCGCAGAGCTGGCTTTCCGCGATGACGTCCGCGCGTTTCTACGCGATCAGTTACCGGCTGACATCGCTCACCGCGTCAAAAGCGGCCTGGCCGTCAGGGCGGAGGATTACACCTGCTGGCAGGGAATACTTCACCGCCAGGGCTGGGGTGCACCGAACTGGCCGAAGCAATTCGGCGGCACCGGCTGGAGTCCGGTCCAGCTGCACATTTTCGATGAAGAAGCTGCCGCTGCCGGCGCGCCGCGGACGATTCCATTCGGCCTCAAGATGGTCGCGCCGGTCATCATGGCATTCGGCAATACGCAGCAACAGCAGCGTTATCTGCCCGGTATCCTCAGCGGCAGGGATTGGTGGTGCCAGGGCTATTCCGAACCAGGCGCCGGTTCCGATCTCGCGTCGCTCAAGACTCGCGCCGAACGACACGGCGATCACTACCTCGTCAACGGCCAGAAAACCTGGAATACGTTGGGTCAGCATGCCAACTGGATCTTCTGTCTGGTGCGTACGGACCCGAATGCGCCGAAACCGCAGCAAGGCATTTCATTTCTGCTCATCGACATGAAGACGCCTGGCATCACGGTGCGCCCGATCATCACCATGGATGGCGTGCATGAAGTCAACGAAATCTGGTTCGAGAACGTGCAAGTGCCGGTCGAGAATCGCATCGGCGAGGAACACCAGGGCTGGACCTACGCCAAGTTCCTGCTGGGTCACGAGCGCTCAAGCATTGCCGGTGTCGGTGTGTCGAAGCGCGAACTGGGGCGCCTGAAGTCCATCGCTGCACAAGAAATCAAGAACGGCAAGCCGCTGCTCCAGGATCCGTTGTTCGCCGCGCGGATCGCACAGGTCGAAATCGATTTGATGGCCCTGGAGATCACGAATCTGCGCGCCTTGTCCGCCGAATCGAAACAGCGCGCACCCGGTCCCGAAACATCGATCCTCAAGATCAAGGGCACCGAGATTCAGCAATCGCTGAGCGAGCTGATGATGTACGCCGTCGGCCCCTATGCCCTGCCCTTCGGCCGCCTGTCGCGCGAAGAAGGTGACGTGCAGGCCGTTGCCGGTCCCGACTATGCCGCGCCATTGGCGGCAGCGTACTGCAACATGCGCAAAGCTTCGATCTACGGCGGTTCGAACGAGATTCAGCGCAACATTATTTCCCAGATGATTCTGGGTCTGTAGGACCGTCATGGATTTCAATTTGACTGACGAGCAGCAACTGTTGTCCGACACCGTGCAGCGTTTCGCACGCGAGGATTACACCTTCGACAAGCGTCGCGAGATCCTCAACACAGCGCCTGGCTGGAGCCGCGAGGTCTGGAATGAATTAGCCGGCCTTGGTCTTACCGCACTCAACGTGCCGGAAACCCATGGCGGTCTGGGCGCGGGTCCGGTCGAGACCATGCTGGTCATGAATACCTTCGGCGCAGCTCTGCTACTGGAACCTTTCCTCGGCGCCGCCATCGTGGCACCGGCACTGCTGACACGCCTCGATGATGCGAATGCAGCGGCCGATCTGTTGCCCGCGATTGCCACGGGTGAGCGCATCGTGATCGTCGCTCATCGGGAACCGCAAACGCGTGGCGAATTGGAGCACGTCGTGACTCGCGCCGAACCAAGCGGCGATGGCTACGTCATCAATGGTTACAAGAGCGTCATCGCTCATGCCGGCACCGCAGATGAATTACTGATCACGGCGCGGACCAGCGGCAACCCCACCGACACCGACGGCATTTCGGTGTTCAGAATCAAGCCGGGCATGCCGGGCCTGACGGTGAAAAGTTATCTCACGATCGACGGCCAGAGGGCCGGGGATATCGAACTCCAGGGCGTCAAGGTCGCCAGCAGCGCATTGATCGGAACCGCGGGCCAGGCGTTCAGCGCCATCGAGGGCGCGCATGAGGTCGCGCTCAGTGCAATTTGTGCCGAAGCCATCGGCATCATCAAAGCCGTCAACAGTGCCACGCTCGAGTACGCCAGGAGCCGCAAGCAGTTCGGTCAGCCAATCAGCAAGTTCCAGGTATTGCAGCATCGCATGGCCGACATGTTCGTCCAGGGTGAGCACGCGACTTCGATGAGCTACCTGGCAGCGATCCGATGCATCGACGGCAATACGCATGAACGCCGGCGTTCACTGTCGGCAGCCAAAGTCGTGATTGGCCAAGCGGGTCGCTTCGTCGGCCAGCAGGCGATTCAGATTCACGGCGGCATGGGCGTGACCGACGAACTCATGGTCAGTCACCACTTCAAGCGCCTTACCACGATCGACCTGACCTACGGCGATACGGACTTCCACACGCAGCGATTCATCAGCCTGACTCAGGCAGGCTGATCATTGCGCAGAAATGTTAGCGGTCCATGAAACGAGCGATCATGGTGTCCAGCTCGTCGCGGTCGATCGGTTTGGAGAGATAGCCGTCCATGCCGGCCGCGAAGCACTCCTCATCGGCGCCTTTCATGGCGTGGGCGGTTAACGCGACGATGGGAATGCGCTTCTTGCCGTTCTCGAGCCGACGAATTTCTCGCGTCGCTTCATACCCATCGAGCTCCGGCATCTGGCAGTCCATCAGGATGAGATCGTAACGTCCGGTCTGCCAGGCGGCGACGGCTGCCTTGCCGTCCGACACCACGTCGACCCGGCACTCGAGTTTCTCCAGCAGTCTCGTGGCGACTTTCTGGTTCACGGGATTATCCTCGGCCAGAAGAATGCGACTGTGAGCACGGCCGCGCTGCGCACGCAGCTGCTGACGCGTGACGATGGGCTGGCTCTGCAGGTGCCAGACTTCGGAGTCGTTGGCAAGAATCAGCCTCAGGCAATCGGTGAGCTCGCGCTGCGTGACGGGTTTGAGCAGGTAGGCTGCAAAACCGATGCCGGCGAATAATTGGTCTTCGCCGCGTAGGCCTGAGGAGGTCAGCAGCACCAGCCGTGTGGGCTTCAGCTGCGCGTCCTGAACGATCGCGCGGCCAAGTTCCGCGCCATCGACCCCGGGCATCTGATGATCGATCAGTGCCACCTCGTAGGGCCGGCCGGCAACGCGCGCTTGGCGCAGCAATGCGAGTGCCTCGTTGGCGGAACTTGCGCTGACCGCTTCGGCTCCGCATAACAAGAGTTGCCCCATAAGGACTTTGCAGTTGGTGATGTTGTCGTCGACCACCAGTACGCGCCGTCCCTTGATCGGCGCAGGAACCGGATAAAGCGGTGGTTTTGCAGCGGTAGCGGCTGGGAACCGCACGGTGAACCAGAAGGTGGAGCCCACGCCCACTTCACTGGTCACACCGGTTTCGCCATGCATCAATTCGACCAGGCGATGGACGATAGAGAGCCCCAGCCCCGTGCCGCCATACTTACGTGTGGTGGACGAATCAACTTGCGTGAACGGAGTGAACAGCGCCTGCAGCCTGTCGGGTGGGATGCCGATGCCGGTATCGCGCACCTCGCAACGCACCTGTGTGCCTTGGGCATCCATGCCGATCACCTTGACCTCCAGCGATATCTCGCCTTGGCTGGTGAACTTGACCGCATTGCCACCCAAGTTGAGCAGGATCTGGCGAATCCGGCCGGCATCGCCTTTCACGAGAGCAGGGAGCTTCGGGTCCAGCTGCACTATCACTTCCAGTCCCTTGGCGTGGGCGCTCATCGCGAGCAGGCGCGCGACGTCCTCGACGGTGTCGCGCAGGTCCATGTCGAGCTGTTCCAGATCGAGCTTGCCGGCCTCGATTTTGGAGAAATCGAGAATGTCGTTGATGACCGTGAGCAGTGCCTTGCCACTGTCGCGAATGGTTTCGGCGTAGTCTCGCTGCATGGAGTCGAGCTTCGTTTCCAGCAGCAAGCCCGTCATGCCGATGACGCCATTCATCGGCGTTCTGATCTCGTGGCTCATGTTGGCGAGGAACTCGGACTTGGACTGATTGGCCGCCTCCGCCACGGCGACCATCTCGTGGGCGTGCCGGGTCGCCGCGGCCAGCTCGCGAGTACGCTCTTCCACGCGTTTTTCCAGCTGACCGTGTGCGCGCTGCAATTCCGTGTCGCGTTGCTGAATTTGCCCGAGCATCTCGTTGAATGAGCCGATCAGCTGGCCGATCTCATCCGTGTCCTGCGATTGCACGCGCAAACCGTAGTCGCCGGTACGAGAAACCGTCGCCGCTGTCTGCGCCAGTTCCACGAGCGGCGCCGAAACGATACGCTGCAGGCGCGCGACGGCGAGCAGCGCCAGCGCGAGTGCGCCGAGAATGGCCTGAAGCAGGATCAGGCCGCGTTGCAACAGCGCCGCATCGACTTCCGCGGACGTGGCCCACAGGTTGACCGTGCCGATCGGGTCGTCAAGAACAATCGGCGCATTGACCTGGATCAGGCCACCGGATGTGGAGACCCGCCCGTGTCGCGCCAGGAGCGTGCCATCCTTGCGCAGGATCTCGGTCGCGACGATGGCGGGATCGGCGCTGAGCGCTTCGAGCGTGTGGGTCGCAGCCTGGACATCGTCGAATGCGACCGCCGCGGAGCTATTTCTCGCGGTGATTTTCGCCTGTATCTGCAGGCGCTGAGTCAGCGATCGGTGGCCCGAATGATAATCGGCGATCGAGAGGACAATACCGGCAAGCACCAGCGCCATACCGCTGGCAAAGCTCGCCAGGAGCATCAGCTTGCTGCGGATTGGCAATGATCCCAGCCAGCGCCTGACGGTTCTCATTTCCCTCCTCCCTTCTCGACGGCTGCGGCCAGCTGCAGAAGACTTGAACTGATGCGCAGTCCCGCCTTCTGTACGGTGTCCACATTGACGTTGAAGCGCAGGCGATTGCTGTCGGTGAAGAGTTCGATCATGCCGCCGTGACGCGCGAATTGGCTGGCATCGCTGACCGTCAGCATCGGGGCGCTGGCGTCGGCTGGGAGACTGTAGGCGTCCGTCGAGACCAGCTGTGCGTCGAGATATACGACATTGCAGCCGCCCGGGTTTTCCTTGGGTTGCAGGCGGCGCACGGCCAAAGCACGCTGGCCTGCTTTCTTGTTCTCGATGCCCGTGCTGAAGGCATTGTGCACGCCCTCGCCGCCGGCAAAGCAGACGGTCAGCGTTCGCTCCGGGGCGCCCGTCGGCCATTCGACGAACTTGATGAAATTGAAAAGGTACGCCGCCTTGAGCTGGTCCTCACGTCGAGTATCCACCTCTTCGGCGCCAACACCCGTGTACGCCATGGCCAGGATGACGAGTGCGGCAATGCCCGGAACGCGCGTCACTGATCGATCCTGCCCTATCAGAACGACCATGTGATTCGGCCGAGCACGGCGCGTGGGATTTCCGTGCGGGTCGCGGACCGCAAGGTCGCGAACTCGAGGTGCCGTGCATCAAGCAGGTTCTGGCCGGAAAGGCCAAGCTCCAACTCGCGCACGGGACGCCACACCACGCCCAGGTCCAGACGGACATAAGAGGGGACGGCTAGGCTTTCCAGGTGGTCCACGTAATACACGGCGCCGTTCAATTCGAAATCGCGCGAGACGTTGTAGTACGAGCGCAGCTGAATCTGATGACGCGCGTTGCGACCCGGCGTGGCCAGCGTCAGCACCGGGTGCGTCTGCATTCGCAGCAGGGTGTAGCCGGTATTGAGTCTCCAAGACTCCGTGGGAGTCCACTGCAGGGACAACTCCGCGCCATAAGTCTCAGCGCTCGCCTCGGTCACAGGGATCATCGGGATCGTCAAGTACGCCGTCTGCGGGCTGGTCTCGAAGTAGGGGTTTCCTGCCACGACGTCGCGCACGTGATCGTAGGTACTATAGAACGTGGCAACATCCGCTGAGAGAGTGGGATTGAGCTGGCTGCGATAGCCGAGTTCGTAGGTCAGAGCGACCTCGGAGCGGATGTCGGGATTGCTCTGAATCGTCAGCAGAGCCGGCGGATTGCCGGATGTCCATAACATCGCGGCCCGGACATCGTGATCGACACGAGATGGCGTGCGTACGCTGCGAGCCACTGACGCCCAAACAGCCTGGTCTGCGTCGAGCTTCCAAAGTGCCCGCAGGTTCGGCTGGACTTCGAAGCCCGTGAAGTCGTTGTGCTCGAACTTCGAGC
>JAIBJL010000453.1 GCA_020029545.1 Gammaproteobacteria bacterium | reverse complement strand
CGTGCGAATTGTGGGCGAAAATGATCGACGACGGCGGCGGACAATGCCGGCACCGTGCTGGCGCCACTGACCACCAGCACCCCCTTCGCCTGCGCCTCTGCTTGCAACGCGCCGATGCCCAGGACGAACTCGCGATTGTCGGCCAGGTCGATGTAGTTCACGCCCGCCGCGATGCACTGGCGCGCGACCGAGTAGCGTCGATCGAGGAATGGTCCTGCCGTATGGATGACGAGATCCGGGCGTATTCGGATCAGTTGCGCAGCGAAATCGGGCGCCTGCGTGTCCAGTGCAGCGGCAGCTACCGTCGCAGCCATGCCTTCGTCCTGCAGGGCCGTCGCCATTGCCTCAGCCGGCACCCGATGGCGTCCGCCGATGACTACATGACACTGCGGCTCTGCGGCCAGAGTGCGCACAATACGACCGCCAAACTGGCCGTAACCCCCGAGAATCAGAATCCGATAGGCCATGGTGCGAGTCGTTTACAATGCCGACAGACTGCCAATCCGGTAATCCTTCGCCATGACCTCTCCCGATAGCTCGCCTGCGGAATCCGCCGCCGAAGTGACCGATTTCGGTTATCAGCAGGTGCCGAAGGCTGAAAAGCAGGCCCGCGTCCGCGCCGTCTTCGATTCGGTCGCCGGTAACTATGATCTGATGAACGACCTGATGTCAGGCGGCGTGCATCGCCTGTGGAAACGTTTCGTATTGTCGCAGACCGCGCTGCGCCCGGGGCAACGGGCACTCGACGTGGCCGGCGGGACCGGCGACATCGCGGCAGGCATGGCGGAGCAAGTTGGTGCCTCCGGGCTGGTGGTGCTGACCGACATCAATGCGGCAATGCTGGCCGAAGGGCGCGACGCGATGACCGATCGCGGGCTGGTCGGCAACATTCGTTATTCACTGGCCAATGCCGAGTGCCTGCCGTTTCCTGATTCGAGTTTCGATTGCGTCACCATCGGCTTCGGCCTGCGCAATGTGACCGACAAACAGGCGGCACTTCGCTCCATGACGCGTGTGCTGAAGCCCGGCGGACAGCTGATCATTCTGGAGTTCTCGCATCCGACCGCGCCGGGACTGAAGCCGATCTACGATGGCTACTCATTCACGATCCTGCCGTGGCTCGGCAAGGTCGTCGCGAAGGATGCAGACAGTTATCGCTATCTCGCCGAATCGATCCGTCGCTTCCCAAAACAACAGGAGCTGGTCGAGATGATGCGTGCGGCGGGGCTGGACAATTGCCGCTACCACAATCTGACCGGCGGCATCGTCGCCGTGCATCGGGGCTGGCGTTTTTGACGCAGCAGGATCGGATCTCCCCGTGGAAATCCGATTCTTGCAACCCCGTCGCGCAAAGCGCGACCAGCATCGCTCGGGTAAGATGCACAGCCGAACTCTGGTGCCCAACTATTGCGCCCAACTATTGCGCCCAACTATTGCAATTGATCGCCTATGCGTCTGCAACCCTTCGAAGCCGTTCTGAATCGCAATATCGCCGCCTCGACGACCGCGCGCCGTTTGTGCCGGCAACTGGACGGCAAGGTACTGGCGCTGCACGTCACCGGCACGCCAATCAGCATTTTCTTTCGTGGCGCGAACGAATCGATGCAGCTCGATACGACGAACCCTACCGCAGCGAGCGCGACGCTCTCCGGTACGCCGCTGTCGTTGCTGCGATTGGCGGGCGCACGTCCTGAAGCGGCATTGCGTGGTGGCGGAGTGCACATCGAAGGCAGTGCCGAAGTCGCACAGGTATTCAGCGAACTGCTGCGCAACGCGCGCCCGGATCTGGAAGAAGAGCTGTCGCGCTTGATCGGCGATGTCGCCGCGCATCAGGTAGGCAATGTCGCACGCTCGGTCCTGGCGTTCGGCCACCGCGCTGCCGATACGTTTGCTCAAAACGTCGCCGAGTTCCTGCAGGAGGAATCGCGCGATCTGCCGACCCGTACCGAGACCGATGAATTCATCGCCGGCGTCGATCGAGTGCGGGAGGATGTCGACCGGATCGATGCACGGGTCCGTCTCATCGAGCGCCGTCGATGAAGCTGAGAGTCGTCGCTCGCCTGCTGGGGATACAGCGCGTGCTCGTGCACCATGGGCTGGATGAATTCATCCTCGCGACGCATCTGTTCCGGCCGCTGCAGTTTGCATTCTACCTGTCGCCCGCGACCTGGTTCGCACGCAGCGCCGCAAGCCCGCGCGCCGCGCGATTGCGGCTGGCGCTGGAAGAACTGGGGCCGATCTTCATGAAGTTCGGCCAGATGCTGTCCACGCGCCGCGATCTGATCCCGCGCGACATTGCCGACGAGTTGGAGAAACTGCAGGACCGCATTTCACCGTTCCCCGTCGCCGAAGCGAAACGTCTCGTCGAAGAAGCCTATGGCCGACCGCTCAGCGAAGCGTTCGCACAATTTGACGAGCAGCCGCTGGCCGCCGCGACGATCGCACAGGTGCATGGCGCCCGTCTGCCGACCGGCGAAGAAGTTGTCGTCAAAATCGTGCGCCCCGGCATCCGGGCGATGATCGAACGCGACATCGAGGTGATGTATGCGTTCGCCGAACTGGCCGATCGTTTCTGGAGCGATGCACCTCGCCTGCGTCCCAGCGAGCTGGTGCGCGAATACGAGAAGACCATTCTCGATGAATTGGACCTGATGCGCGAAGCCGCCAATGCAGCCCAGTTGCGACGCAATTTCGCCGGCTCGACGCTGTTGTACGTTCCCGAAATCTACTGGGACTACTGCCGCAAGAACGTGATGGTGATGGAGCGCGTGCATGGCGTGCTCATCAACAACGTGGCGGAACTCACGCGCCGCGGCGCCAACATCCAGCGGCTCGCCGAGAACGGCGTGGAGATTTTTTTCACCCAGGCGTTCAAGCACAATTTCTTTCACGCCGACATGCATCCGGGCAACATTTTCGTGCTGCTCGACGATCCGCAACGTCCCCGTTACGCCGCCGTGGACTTCGGCATCGTCGGCACGCTGGACCCGCGCGATCAGCATTATCTGGCCGAGAATTTTCTGGCGTTCTTCGCCCACGACTATCGACGCATCGCGCAATTGCACATCGACGCCGGCTGGATCCCCGCTCATGTCCGCGTCGATGAACTGGAGTCGGCCGTACGGACGGTGTGCGAGCCGATGGCGAACAAACCGCTGCGCGAGATTTCTTTCGGCCAGGTACTCATCAGCCTGTTCGAAGCGGCGCAGCGCTTCGATGCCCAGATGCAACCGCAGCTGATGCTGATTCAAAAGACGCTGTTGCAGATCGAGGGCGTGGGTCGACAGTTGTATCCGGACCTGGATCTGTGGGAAACGGCGCAGCCGCTATTGCGACAGTTCATGATCGAGCGCTACAGCATTCGCGGCACGCTGAAGGAACTGCGCGGCCAGTTGCCGGATCTGATTCAGGCATTGCGTCGCTTGCCACCGCTGGCAGCGAACGTGATCCAGCGCGCTGCCGACGGACGCTACGAACCGCCTGCGCGAGCATCGGATCTGGAGCTGCTGCGCAAGGAGCTGCGCGACAACTCGCAACGCCGCGATCGGACCTTGCTGGCTGCAGTGGCGGGGCTGGGAGGAATACTCTGGTTGACGGTCACCCACGATCCTTCGTGGCCGGGCTATCTTCTGCTGATCGCTAGCGCCGTCGGTCTGCTGACGCGTCGGCGTTGACTCCTCTGCGTGGCTTGGATTCGATAGCGCCACTCGGCCTAGACAGACCTTGTCTACCCTGACCTATCGACCCTGCCTCAAGCCTGCGTCGCAGGCTGCGGCTTCAGCAGACTCCAGACCATCGGTAGCACCGAGATGACAATGATCGCAATGGTGACGATGCCGAAATTGTTCTTGATGATCGGCACGTTGCCGAACAGATAACCGCCCCAGATGAAAATCGTCACCCAGGAAAATCCACCGACAAAATTG
>JAIBJL010000139.1 GCA_020029545.1 Gammaproteobacteria bacterium | reverse complement strand
GGTGATGGCGCGCGCCTTGACGTAGGCGTAGCGCTCCCAATCGCGACCGCTTTGCTGCAGATAGTTTTCGAAGGCGCCGAAGCTCAATGCCAGACGACCGCTGTCGCCGAATGGGCGCAGGCGCAGATCGACGCGATAAACGAATCCTTCGGCCGTCGTGGCGGCGAGCAGCTGTACCATCTTCTGTCCGAGGCGCAGAAAGAACTCGGCATTGTCGATGGGACGTGGGCCGTCGGTCTGCCCTTCTTCAGGGTAGAGCAGCACCAGATCGATATCGGATGAGAAATTCAGTTCGCGACCACCCAGCTTGCCCATGCCCAGCGTGACGAGCGGCTGCGCCTGTCCATCGCTCTCGGCACGGGGCGTACCGTAGCGCTCCACCAGCGTGCGGGTCATTCGCTCGCACGCAAACCGGATGCACACATCTGCCAGCAACGACAGGTCATGCAGCGTCTCATCGAGCGTGGCCTGGCCGGCGATGTCGCGCCAGGCAATGCGCAGCAGGTGCCGTTTGCGAAAGATGCGCAGCAGGTCGGGCCATTGCAGCTCGTCGCTGTCGGCGGCGCGAGTCTGCAGATCGTCATGCATCCATGAATCACCGGCCTGTCTCTCCAACCCACCTTCGTCGAACAGATCGAGCAACAGCTGCGGCTGCCGGGTGCACAGGCGCAGAACAAATTCGCTCGCTGCAAAGACCGGCGGCATGGCCGACACCAGCGACGGTTGTGCGAGCAACTTCGACCAATGAGAGGGGAACTGTGCCCTCGAACTCAGCACCTGCTCGCGAATCGCGTCGCTGAATGCGAGCGATTCCAGGTCGGCGTCGGATGGTGATGGTTCTGGCATGAGAAGGGTAAAGCAAAGGCAACGGTGCGCTGCAAAGCGGAAACGTGATGGTGGCGAAAATTCATTCTGCCACAGGTGCTCAAGGGCAGCGGCTTCGAGCGTCTCGACCAGGCGGCGACAGACGCTGTGCGCAAATGGCGCTTCAAGGCAGCCAGCGACGGCACGAAGAACATCATGGAGTGGACCTGGGTCGCCATTCTTTCAAGCTGACGGCGAGCACATAAGACAAATGGCCTGGGGCTTGGGGCCTGGGCAGGAACCAGGCGAAGCGACCGCACCGATACTCGCGGGAGTAGCGGTGCTTTTGCCTCGCGCCCGGTCCCCGTGGCCCCAGGCCCACGCCCTGTTTTCGTTTCGCGAGCCGCGTCTCAAAAACAAATGTGCAACTTTGAGTTGGCGCACTGTCCTGCCGATCCTCTCGTCATAGGCTCGAACTGGCTGCGGCTGATGCCGAGCCGGGGTCGAAGCGGGACGTGGGTCGTGATCATCGCCGATTGAGGCATTGCCTTACGGCGAATCGATGTCACGGCGCATGGATAGCGAGGACAGGTCAGCTTAGTTACTGAAACATGCGCAACACATCCAAGCCCGCAAAGACTCTGACGCTCCGGCTCGAGCCGCAACCGCAGGCAACGTCCTGGAGACGATTGGCACTGCTGGCTGGCATCGTTGGCGCTGCCGCACTGTTCTGCATGTCGCGTGTTCAGGCGGCGAGCGCCTTATGCGCCAACGGCGCGCGCTGCGCCGACACGCTGCATTCACAGCCTTACCGAAGCGCGAGCGCACCGAGTCTCGCGGCGCTGACGGGTGTGCAGACGCTCGCGCGTAGCCCGGCGCTCTCGGATCAGGAATATCTCTCCTTCAGCGGGGTCGGTGCGGTCGTGTGCACCGTTCACGGCATCCCACGTATGTCGACCGCCTTTCTGGTGGGCGCGTTCGATATCGGTGTCACGGTGGCACATACCTTCGAGCACGATGGCGAGTGGGCACAGCCGGAAAACTGCATCTACACCAGCACCGATTCGCTGGGCCAGGTACGCGAACGCATTCCCGTGTCTTACATCAAGGCACAGTGGGAATCGGAAGATGGTGCCTTCGGCCAGCCCGCCAAGGATTTTGCAGTGATTCGCCTGAGCGAACCTTCGCGCTTTGCGCAGCGGACCATGCCGCTCGGCAAATTTTCGGGTACCGCCGCCAATGTCGTCATGGTCGGGTTCAACGCCGACCTCGAGGGCGATACCGTCAAGCGCAAGACTCGCGGCACCGTATACGAACGCAAGGTGAACGGCGTTGCGATTTCCAGCATGGCGGGCTTCATGCACGACATGGATTCGAGCGACATTGCGAGCGGCGCCCCGGTCATCGATGAAAACACGGGGGTGATCATCGGCATTCACACGCAGTGGAGTCATGCGGCCACAGCCAGCACGAAGGCCGCTGCCCGCAACACCATGATCGCCATGAATGACTGGCTGGAGCGCACGTTGCGCCTGGAAATGATGGCCGGCCGGACGGCGGCGGCGGAGTAGCAAGGCCGATAAGGCCGGCTACTGGCAAGCTGGGCGTCAAGATCTCCACGGGGCTCACGGGGCACACAGGGGTAGAAAAAACCTGACAAATAGAAACTCACCGCTTCGATCGATTCTTTTCTGACCCCGTGTTCCCGGTGAACCCAGTGGAATTCCAATTCCGAACTAGGATTTCAGCGACACGCTGACATACGCCGCTCCGTTTCCTGCCCAGGCCCCGCGCCCCAGGCCCTATTGGTGGCAGCAATTGCGGCGCTCGCTGCTGCGAGACCTGATCGGCGCTTACCCAATCGGTGGTTAATCTGGCACCGCTACGGCGGCGTGCCAATCACGTAAGGCGTAAAGCCCTTCGTTTGTACCATCGAGATTTTGCCGGCGTTCATGCTGACGAACATCGCGGACATGCCGCGTCGCTGCGCCAACCGCAAGCCTTCGACCTCTCCCAGGACATTCAGCGCCGTCGCCCAGGCATCCACCCCCAGCGAGGTGGGTCCGATCAGCACGACTGCCGCCAGTGCGTGCTCGACGGGCCGACCGGTGCGCGGATCGATCGTGTGCGAATAGCGATGTCCGTCGCGCATATAGTAGTGTCGATACTCGCCCGATGTGGTCACCGAAAGCTCCGGCAACCGCAGGATGACCAGTGGCTCGGACGGTCGATCGTCGAACGGCTTCTCGACCGCGATGTGCCAACTGTCACCCTGCACATTGCGACCGCGTGCCAGCACCTCCCCGCCGATGTCGATCATGAAATCGCGCAGACCGAGCGCGGCGAAGCGCATCGCCATTTTATCCACGGCAAAGCCCGGTGCCACCGCATTCAGGTCGAGCTGCAGCGACGGCCGCTGCTTGCGCAGGCCCGCAGGCGTCAGACGCACGTCGAGCAGTCGGTAGCCGGTCTGCGCGCGGGCAGCGGCTATTGCGTCTGCATCGGGTAAGGCAGCCGGTTCGCCGCCAGGCCCGAAACCCCAAAGATTCACGAGTGGCGCGACGGTGATGTCGAGTGCGCCGCCGCTGGCTTCGCTGACCTGCTGTGCTGCAGTGACGACCTCAGCCAAATCGGCGGATACAGGAATCCAGTCTGTCGATTGCGCCGCATTGAAGCGCGAAATTTCCGAGTCCGCGCGATAGGTCGACATCGACCGATCGATCTCGGATAACACCGCATCCACCGTGGTACGGGCATCGTGATCGGTGAGCGCAGCCGGCGGAGCCGCTATGCGGATGTTGTACAGCGTACCCATGGTCGGACCGGACAGCACGATTTCCCTGGGACTCTCGCCACAACCCGCGACGCCCACGATGGTGATGGCAATCAGGCACGTCAGCTCCCACAACGATTCGGACACTCTGCGCACGCACCCGTCTCCCCCAGTCTGGACCGCAAACCCACCGATACGTCTGACAAGAACCGCACAACGACGATTGCGGCGTTGCGCACCACCGAGCCGCAAGAACGCGCTACCATCCAGCCACGGACCCGCCGTTGAACGTTCTCGATTGCGGACCGATGCAAGGATGATGCACCACGACAGGCAACTTGCGAAACGACATCGGCATTGCCGCAAACAACAATCAAGCAATCAAACAACAATAACGAGGCTCGCATCGGTACGGGTAGCAATGAGGCTGCGACACGGTAGCGTGACACAGGCGCGATACCCATACCCCGGCAGCGGGGCATGCATGACAGGCGCTGGCAGTAAGCGCCTGATCGGGCCTCATGCAAAACGATGCAGCCGCAGGGAGTAAGTGACATTGGAAACTTGGTCGATTGAGCGCAAGGCCCTCGCCGGCTTCCTCGGTACCGCCCTCGTCCTGCTGCTGGTGATCGCAGGTGTCACCATCACGATGCGGGCTTGCATCGCTTCCTCGCGCGGCGTATGGCAGGCGATGGAACTGTCCTCGACCCGCGAACGCATGTACTCGGCACTCGTCGAGAGCATGGCCCACTCGCGCATGTTCGCCCTCACCGGCAACGAACGCTACCTGGCGTCGCGCGACGAAGCGATCGCTCGCCTGCATCTGCAGCTGCGAACGCTACGGCAACAGACCCCACCGAAGCCGGCAACGATGCAACAGCGCGTCGGCGAACTGGAACGCTGCATCGAGCACCTGTTCCTCGCCATCAAAGAGATGCGTCTGCAACGCAGCAACGGCACGGACGTTGCCAGCCAGGCGCGGATTTCCATGGCTATCCAGAACGATCTCGATACGACTCGCAGCCTCCTCGCTCAGCTGCAGCACCTGCAAGCCCACGAGCTGGCGCTGCGGCTGGAAGCCGACGACCAAGCGGCCGACCGGCTGTACACCTGGCTGGGTACCATCACGGTGGTAGTGTTCGCCGCGCTCGCCCTGCTAGCACGCAGAATCATGTCCGATCTGCGCGAACGGCTCGCCGTGGAGTCGCGGCTGCAGGAGGCCAACAGTTTTCTGGAATCGCTGCTGGAAAACATACCGACGATGGTGTTTGCCAAGGATGCCGACCAGTTGCGCTTTCTGCGCTTGAATCAGGCTGGCGAGAAACTGCTCGGTCGATCGCGCGAAGCATTGCTGGGCAAGAACGATCTGGAACTGTTTCCGCCACAGCAGGCAGCGTTCTTCATCCAGAAGGATCGCGAAGTGCTGGCACTGGGCGATATCGTCGACATTCCCGAGGAAGAGATCGACTCGCAAACCCTGGGTCGACGCGTGTTGCACACGCGCAAAGTCCCGATTCGCGACCACGCCGGCCGGCCGCGCTTTCTGCTCGGTATCTCCATGGACATTACCGAGGAACGTGCGGCGCAACAGCGGGTCCTGGCACTCAATGAGGAACTGCGGCACCACGCGGAGCTGCTCGAATCGAGCAATCGGGAGCTGGAAAGCTTCTGCTATTCGGTATCGCACGATCTGCGGGCGCCCCTGCGCGCGATCAACGGCTTCACCCGACTGCTGGAGCTGGAGCTCGCCGCGCGGCTGGATGGCGATGCGCCGCGTTACCTGCGTACGATCTGCAGTGCCAGCGAGCGCATGGGTCAGTTGATCGATGACCTGCTGGAATTCTCGCGCATCGGGCGACAGAATCTCGAGCGCGAACCAACCGATATGAATGTCGTGGTCCAGAACGTCGTCAAGGAAGTCCTGACGGCGCGCGATGGCACACCGCCGGACATCGTCGTCGGCGACCTGCCGCCCGCGCGTTGCGATCGGCGCATGCTGCACCTCGTCTGGCTGAATCTGCTGGATAACGCAGTGAAGTATTCGGCATCGGCTACGCCACCCCGTGTGCAGATCGATGCGCAGGCCAGCCCTGACGAAATCGTGTACAGCATCCGCGACAATGGCATCGGCTTCGACATGCGCTACTACGACAAGCTGTTCGGTGTGTTCCAGCGACTGCACTCCGACTCCGCGTATCCAGGGACCGGCGTGGGGCTGGCGATCTCGCAGCGGATCGTGGCGCGCCATGGCGGACGCATCTGGGCGCAGAGCGAACCCGGCAAGGGTGCGATCTTTTACTTCGCACTGCCGACCGCGTGATGCGTCAGCAATGAAATCAAGCACCTTCCTACCCTTCACCAATCACTATTCACCACTCACTTCCCTATTAACACGGCAACAGGCAAGCGGCGCAGCACGTCGGCAACACGCAACTCGGCAACGTCGCCCGAGGCGTGCGGCTCGACCGTCGAGCCCGTCAGCAAATCCTGCATCGCGCCGAGCGCACAACGTGGCGTGGCGTTCACGGCAGTGTCGCCCCAGACGTCGCCGACCGGCGGCGTCAGTTCGCCATGCATCAGGCGCGCTGTCCAGCGCGACAAGACCACCGTGATACAGCGGTTGCCGCTCTTGCGCGCGAAAGCAATCACGTGATCCTTGTTCGCGCCGCTCACCTGGAGCGGTTCGTAGTCGCCTGATGCAAACAGGTCCGCATGCTGCTGTCTGAGCTGCAGCAGCTGCCATACGACGAATAGCTTCAATCGCCCGTCCTGCCAATGATCCAACAGATCGTTGGCGGCAATCTCCGCCGGCATCGTCTCCAGTTCCGTCAACTCATGCGCTGCGGCCGCAAAATCGACGGCACGACGATTGTCCGGATCGACCAGCGCGTAACTGAAACGCTCCGTACCCTGATACAGATCGGGAACGCCGGGCGCAGTGAGCTTCAGCACCGTCTGCGACAGGCTGTTCAGCCTCCCGAAATAGTCCGTGATCTGGGCCATGGCGCTGAAGTCGCGCAGGAAGGCGTTGTGTGCCGGATCGTCCAGCAGGCGCGCGACGAACTGAGTCAGCGCGCGTTCGTAGTCGGCGTCCGGATTCACCCATGAAGTCGCGCGCTTCGCTTCGCGTGCCGCCTTGACCATATACGCCTGCAGCCGTTCGCTCAACGATTGCGCCACCGTCGGCGTCGACAGCGCAGCGGCTGACCAGATCCCCAGCAACGACTGATACACCAGGTATTCATCATTGCGAGTCGGCGCCGGGCCGCTATCGAGCTGCAATCGTTTGCCGCGATTCAGCCGGGTCCAGCGAGCGAGATGCCGACGCCAGCGTTCCGGTATTTCGCTGATGACAGCGATCCGCGCGCGCGCATCTTCGCTGCGCTTGGTGTCGTGCGTGGAGGTCGCCAGCATCGAGTGCGGCCACGCTCGCGCACGCTCCAGATTTTCCTGGTGAACAGCCGCTCCCGAAAAGGCAAACCGGCGCGGGTCGGCGCCGACTTCGTTAAGCGCGATCAGGCAGTTATAGCGATAGAACGCCGTGTCCTCGACGCCCTTGGCGGTGACGGGCGGGGTCACCTGCTGAAACTTCATGGCGAATTCCAGAACGGTCCGTGCATACGATTCCGCGCGACCCGTAGCGGCTTCGCACAACAACACATCGCGCAGAAAATCGAAAATGCTCAGCTCGCCGGTCGCCGAACGCCGGCGCGCCACGTTCACGGCCCATTGCACGATGCGTCGATCCTCTTCACCGACGCCGCGCGCGGAAACATACGTACGATAGACCGGGAAGCACGCGATCACCTCGACGATCGCCTCGCGCATGGCCGAGCGCGTGAAATCAGCCGTGCGCCGGTCGCGCTGGGCAATGCGATCGAGCTGGGTCGCCAGCACTTCCACCTCGGCGGCCAGCGAGGTGCGCATCACCAATCGACGTGCGTGATAAGCCAGCTCTTCGAACGAGTCCGACACACCAGTGTACTGGCGATAGATACGCACCATCGCCTCTTCATGATCGCCGCACACCAGCCAGCCATTGACCAGCGCCGTGAAGTCATAGCCGGTAGTGCCATGCACGGCCCAGCTCGATGGCAGGCGTTCATGCATCGCCAGGATCTTCTCGGTCACAACGTACAGCGGCTTGTCGATGGTCGTCGCGCCACGAAAACGCTGCTGCACCTGATCGAAATACTGCTGGGGATCGAACAGGCCGTCGGAATGATCGATGCGCAGCCCATCGATCTTGCCCGCGTCCACCAGCCGGAAAATCAGCTCATGCGTGCGCGCGAATGCTTCCGGTTCGTCCATGCGCAGCGCCGCCAGGTCGTTGACATCGAAAAAGCGCCGGTAGTTGATTTCATCGCCGGCCACGCGCCAGTAAGCAAGCCGATAGGGCTGCGCCTCCAGCAATGTATCCAGTGCATCGAACGAGGACGGCTCGCCGACCACGCCATTGATTCGCGCCAGGTTGAGTTCAATGTGCCGGCCGATCGCCGGCGCCCGTTCGAGCAGCCGCACCAGGCGCCGCTTGTGCGCTTCCTTATCGCGGTAGCGGATTGCACGCGCCTCGGCGTCATCTGAATCGCGGGCTGGCAGGTGCTCGAATGCCGTCAGCAGACTGTCGAAGTCGGCGCGATCGGGATCCTCCGGCAGCAGCTCATTGCCCTGGTCAACGACCATCTGACCGGCAAAAATCCCGGCAAAAATTTTCGGGTACTCGCGCGGATCGATCGGAAACTGATGTTCGAAGTAACGCACGCTGAAACTGCCCGTCGCAGCATCAAACACCAACTTGAACTCGCCGCGCTCCAGTACCGCGCCGTAACTGTCGCCCAGCACCGGGACCAGCACTCGATTGCGCAGCGAAGCGCGATTAGGCCGCCAGTCGATGTCGAAGTGATGAGCATATTGCGCGATCGGGCCGTTCTCGAGCACGTCGAGCCACCACACATTGTCGCTGCCCATGATGCCGAGATGATTCGGCACGATGTCCACGATCAGTCCCATGCGATGGGCGTGCAGAATCTCGACGAGACGATCGAATTCTTCCTGGGTACCCAGTTCAGGATTCAGTAAGGTGTGATCGATCACGTCGTATCCGTGCATGCTCCCGGGCCGCGCCTTCAGGATCGGCGAAGCATAGACATGGCTGATACCCAGCCGGGCCAGGTAGGGCACGACCGCCGCAGCCGCGTTGAAAGTGAATTCGCGATTGAATTGCAGACGATAGGTTGCCCGCGGTATGACTGGCGTACGCGGCGATCCGGTCACGACCGACTCAACCATAGCTGCACATCCCAGGCTCCTGTCGCGGTAGCCGCATCGTCGCTAGCGAGTGCATAAACCAGATGGCCTGCCGGCGCGGTGGCGATCGGCACGGCGGAAAAATTCGCACGTAGCGACAGCCGACGACCGTCTTGCAGCGGCCAACCCACCTGCAACAGGCGATCCTGCACGGTGAACTTCGCCGCACCGGCAACGATGAGCGGAACCAGCGGCACGATTCGCTCGCGTCGCAGGCGCAGCAGGTTGCGCGTGAACTGCAGCCATTGCTGATGTGCACCGGCGTCGCGCTGTTCCCATTGCAGCTGGCTGCGCGCGAAGGTGTCGCGCGCATTGGGATCGGGAATCCGCGTCCTTGCCTGCTCGTCGGCAAACGCACGGAACTGTGCAAACTCGCCGCGGCGCCCGTTGGTGATCGCCGTTGCCAGGTCCCCCTGGTACTCGCAGAAATAGAGAAACGGTTGCGGCGCCGCGTACTCCTCGCCCATGAACAGCAATGGCGGTTGCGGAGCAAGCAACAGGATCGCCAGCGCTGCCCGCAGCCGTTCGGGCGGAGCGAGCTGCGCAATGCGCTCGCCGCAGGCACGATTGCCGATTTGATCGTGGTTCTGCAAAAAATTGATGAAAGCGGTCGGCGGCAGCTCACCACTGAGTTCCCCGCGCACTGCATTGCCGGCAAAGATCGACGTTTCCCCCTGGTAAGCGAAGCCCTCCGCCAGAATGCGGCCGGTCAGGGTGACGGCGTCGACATAGTCGATGTAGTAGCCATCCGTTTCGTCGGTTGTAATCACGTGCAGCGCATGATGGAAATCATCGTTCCATTGAGCACGCGACAGTTGCGACGGCGCATCCGGTGCAGTGGTGTGTGGACGCAGTCGACACGCCTGATTCAGGTAATTCTCCAGGATCAGATGAATGTGCCGATCGCGGGCCGGCCCGGCAGCGAGCGTCTGTGCGAGCTCATCGACAAAATGCACGCGACTGTCGTCCTTGATCGCATGGATGGCATCCAGGCGCAGCCCGTCAAGGTGATATTCGTTGATCCAGTAGAGCGCGTTCTGGATGAAGAACTGCCGGACTTGCTGGCCGCTTGCGCCTTCGAAATTGATGGCCTGGCCCCACGGCGTGTGATGGCGGTCGGTGAAGAACTCGCGTGCGTAACGATGCAGGTAGTTGCCTTCCGGACCGAAGTGGTTGTAAACCACATCGAGCACGACGCTCAGTCCCACGCGATGCGCGGCGGCGATCAGCTGTTTGAAATCCTCGGGCCTGCCATAGGCCGGATGCGGTGCAAATGGCAACACCCCGTCGTAACCCCAGCCGCGCACGCCGGGAAACGTGGCTACCGGCAGCACCTCCAGGCAGGTCACGCCCAGCTCGGCCAGGTCCTCAAGGCGTGGAATGGCAGCAGCGAACGTCCCTTGCCGCGTGAACGTACCGATGTGCAGTTCGTACAGCACCGCTTCATGCCAAGGCCGCCCTCGCCATGAACCGTCGGCCCAATCGAACGCGGCGGCATCGATCACTTCGCTGGGGCCAGCGACGCCTTGCGGGTTGAAGCGTGACGCCGGGTCAGGCACATCGATCTCATCGTCGATGCGGAATCGATACCGCAATCCGGGTAAGACATCAGCCAGCGTGCCGGCAAAAACGCCGTCGCTCAGCCGCTGCAAGGCAGTCGTCGTGCGCCTGGTTGAACTAGAACCAGGAGTCCCTGCGCCATCGCCCTCGATAACGACAGCGACCGAGCGCGCATCGGGCGCCCAGAGCGCGAATCGCGTACCGCCTGTCGCATTGAACTCGGCACCGAAAGGCAGGGCATGATGTCGTTTCACGTCGTGGATGGATGCGCAGCAGTGAAGGAAAAGTCATGGGGACGCCCTGTGCAGACGCACATCGTCTGCTCCGTGTTCCGACGCGGGGGTCATTGTGAAAGGGCGTGGGGCCTGGGCAGGAGAGACCCGAATTCATTGCGCGCGCTGGCGTTACGCTGATCCGCTTCCTGCCCAAGACCCAGGCCC
>JAIBJL010000138.1 GCA_020029545.1 Gammaproteobacteria bacterium | reverse complement strand
ATGGCGTCGCCGACAACAGCCGCCTCGCCTGCCAGATCAAGGTCACCGACGAACTGAACGGACTGCGGGTCACTATGCCTGAGAGTCAGTACTAGAGCCCCATCGCACTGCGCACGACCTACCTGGATGTAGGAAGTGCCGACCTGTGTCGGGAACGCAGCCGGCCGACCCCGAAGCATGGAACGGACCTTATCGAGTGCCCACCCGACACAGGGGCTCGGCGGTGCTTCTTAGCGAAGCATCGCTTTATTATTGGGCCGCACTTGCCATTGACGTGGTGGCGTTAACGACGTCCGGTAGTGCATTTGCCGCTTTCGGCGTCCTGGGTACGAAAAAGAAATCGCCGACCTCGTGACCCGCTCCCTTGATCGACTTGTATTCCGGCTTCTGTACGAATTTATTCTTCGCCGCCGCCACTTCGACGCGCTTGCGCAGGCGGCTGAACAGTTCGGGACTCGACAGGATGCCGGTGTTGGCTTCCAACTCGTCGAGGAACGCACGCGCGAACACCGAGTTACCGCCACTGCCTTCGTCCAGCACCGGCGCATCCCCTCCGGAAGACAGTAACAGACGCGCGCGCTTGGGCAGCTTGTACTTGATGTAGTCCTGCGAATACCCAACCTTGTCGTTCAAGAACAAGTAGCCGGGATCGGTGGACAACAGGCCTGCATAGCAGGAGTCGGCCACCACCAGCACGCGCTTTGCCACCAATCGCCCGAGATGCCCGGTGATCTGTTCAGTGGGAATCCAGAACGTATCCTTGGGCGGTGCATCGGCGTTCACCGGCAACCAGTAACCGCTCTCGACCTTGCCGGCATTCAGGCGCGCGCCATGCCCGGCGTAGTAGATGAGTACGTTGTCGTCCGGCTTGAGCACGGCATTGAGATCGTTGATGGTTTTGAGAATCGTGATGTCATTGGCATCGTCGAGCACCTGCACGGTGAAGCCGTACTTGTCGGCAAGCACGCGCGCCGCCCGCTCGGCGTCGTACAGGGGCGTTTGCAGGTCTTCGATAGAGTCGTAATTTTGATTGCCGATCACGATCGCGTAATAGCGACCGAAGTTCATACCGCTCAACGTGCGCTCATCGGCCTTCGGCGGCACCGCGATCAATTCCGTCGTTCCCTGAGGCGTGCGCGTGCGCGGAATGCTCGCCAGACGTTCGCTGCTCCTGTTTTTCTCTGCTTCGAGCTGGGCAATCCATTTCTTCAACGCCTCGACTTCCTTGTTGTCCGACGCGGCCTGTGGGGGCGCTGGCGCCTGCGCCTGCTGGTTCTGCAATTCCTTGAGCTGCTTCTGCAACAGCCCGAGTTGCGTGTCGCGCTCGCGAATGACGGCTTCCAGTTCCTTGCGCAGGCTTTCCTGTTCGTGCTGTGCGGCGGAAGCATAAATAATGCTGTCTTCCGGCACGCCCCAGGCCTGTCGATACAGGTTCAACGCTTTGAGCTGATCCTGCGCAACACCCAGACCCTGCTCATACAACGTGCCCAGATTGAACAGCGCACGTGAATAGTTCCTGTCTGCCGCTTTCTGATACCAGCTCGCAGCCGCCGCATAGTCGGGCTGCACACCGAGACCGCGCTCGTAGATCTCGCCGACGTTTGTCTGTGCTTCAAGATCGCCGCTCTGTGCGGCCTGCATCCAGACGCGCAATGCCGATTGCAGATCGGCGCGGTCGTAAGCGACGAACTCGCCACCGCGAATCGAACACTCGGAAGTCGTCGTGCGCACCGGGCGGCGCTGCGTCAGAAAGCTGGTGTTGCCGAGCTGGCGCACCTGGCCGGGCAACAGGCAATCGACGATCTCCAGGTCCGAGCGCTTCACCATGCCTTGCGTCGCCTTCGGATCGGTGGCCGTTGTTGCCGCTGACGCCACGACCAGCAGCATAGGCAGCAACGCCACGCTGACGTGACGACTCAGCGGGTTTCGCTCGCTGTGTCGCAGCTTCTCTGCTTGGTGTCGGGCTGCCTGGTGTCGGAACGTGTCCATTGAATTCACTCGTATTGGCCCCGCACTGGCCCCGCACTGGCATTGGAACCGGCTGTTTCCGGCATAGCCGAATGCAGCTGCTCGCTCTGTAGCGGATGACAGCACCATTTAGCGCGGTAGCACTGCCCGCGGCAACGGCCCTAAAGTGCATGCGCTCCGTGATCGACCCCGTGGTCAACTCTGGTAGACAATATTTCGTGATGCGTGACCCGATCGTTCCCCGGCAACCTCCAGCCCGCAGCCGACGGGTCGCCGCCATTCTGCTCTGTGCCGGCCAGTTCTGTGCCGGTCTGGCCTTGAGCGGTTGCGGCACGAATGGTCACCGGATCGACCGCATCGCCGTGCAGGCCGGGTTGCAGAAACAACGAGTGGCAGCCACGCCCTATTCCCTGATCGTCTATGAACGACCTGCCGCCCCTGCCGGTCCAAAGCCGCAGCACCTGCTGGTCTATATCGAAGGCGATGGCCTGCCCTGGGGGAGTTCAGGCATGAAGCCGGCGGCGGACCCCACCACGGGCAATCCGCTGGCGCTGCGAATGATGCTCGGCACGGCAGATCCAGCCATCTATGTCGCCCGTCCCTGCTATCAGGAGCCCGATGTTCACTGCACGCCGGACGACTGGACCGGTGGTCGCTATGCGCAACAGATCGTCGACAGCATGGCGGACGCGATTGCCGGTGAATCCCGTAAATTAGGCACCGACGATCTCGTGCTCATCGGTTACAGCGGCGGCGGCACGCTCGCGGTACTGATCGCCGAACGACTGACACACGTGTCGGCGGTCATTACCATCGGCGCCAATCTGGATGTCGCTGCCTGGGCCAGTCATCACCGCTATCTGCCGCTGGCCGCGTCGCTCAATCCTGCATTGAGCGATCGTTCGCACAGCTGGCCGGAATTTCACTTCGCCGGTGCCGACGATGCGGTCGTACCGGCAACCACGGTGGAACATTACTTCCAGCGCTATCCCGCGGCACGGCGCATTGTCGTCGACCCTGCCGATCATGTGTGCTGCTGGGAAGCCGACTGGCCCGCGCTGCTGAGCGATGTGCTCAAAGCATTGGAGTGAACCGAGCGACGCTTTGCCGGTTCGATCACCCACCAAGCCAACTATCTAGCGCTCGCGATGCCGGCGTCGCGCCTCAAGCGCGGTATCGGGGAAGTCCGAAAACACACCGTCGATGCCAAGGTCGAAGATCTGCCGGTACTCTTGCAAGGGATCGCCCTGGTACTGCGGCGCCAGTGTCGCGGGCTCATTGCGAAATGTGTAGGTGTGGACCAGTAAACCGACCGCATGCGCCTGCTCGATCAGCCTCGTGCGCAGCAGCGACGATGCGCCCGTGTCGCGCAGAATCTGTCGCTTCCAAGGACCGATCGCATCGGCGTAACGCGCGATATCGGCCAGGCTCGTCGGCGACTTATCGCCGCGCCGATCGCCGTGATCTGCGATGCGCACGCCGATCACTTGCTGGCCCGTCGCATCGTACTCGAGTGCACCCTCGTCCATCAGCTGTACCTGCCGCGTAGTCGTCTTGCCACGCAGGTATTGCAAATTCGCACTCTCGAATGACTGGATAAATACCGGGGCATCGCGACCCTCCAGATGGTACTCGCGCAGGATCGTCAGCAGACGATCTTCCAGTGGCAGGCCCAGCGCCAGATGGAAGCCCGGATGCTTGGTTTCCGGGTAGACGCCGATCGGACGGTTGCGGCCGGCGTTGGCCTTCGTCAGCAACTCCAGAATTTCTTCGAAGGTGGGAATCTCGAATTGGCCATCGTATTGCTTCGAGCGCGCCGGATTCGGCTGCACGGCACGCAGCGTTTTGATCTCCTGCAGCGTGAAATCGCTGGCGAAGAATCCCGAGATCGCTTTGCCATCCATGGTCCGTGTGGTCTTGCGCGATGCGAATTCCGGGTGCACGCCTACATCGGTCGTCTCATCGAGCAAGGGCTCGTGCCGAGCGATCAGATGTCCGTCGCGCGTGGCGACCAGGTCCGGCTCGATGAAATCCGCCCCGAATTCAATGGCGAGTGCATACGATGCCAGCGTGTGCTCGGGGCGATAACCCGACGCGCCACGATGCGCGATCACCAGCGGCGCCGCGCCTTTCAGTGTCTGCCATCCAATGGGTGTCTCAGCCGCCATCGCAGTGACTCCTGTCCCGGTCCACAGCAGCAGCGCCGCCAGGCAGGCCAGCGTGCGTCTGCTTTCGTTCAGCATCCGGATACCCTCCGTCGCAACCCGCGAGGAACCCAGCATGCTCTCGTATTGTTGCAACCATCATGCGGCCCGGCACGGTTCGGTTCTTCATGTGCTGCATCGCTTGGCCGCGTGTCACTATTTCTTGTGCTTCTCGACAACGATCTCGTCCGGGTCCAGCACATGCCCCCAGCCGCGCTTCGCATTGAGATAGCGCTGATTATCTATGCTCACTCCGCTGACGTGCTTTTCCGCCTGGATGTACTGCAGACCACCGGCTTGCAGATCGGTATGCTTCTTCGGATTGTTGCTCATCAGACGAATCGGACGATTGCCGCGCAGGTACAGCAGGATGGCAGCCGCATCGCTGAAGTCGCGACTGTCGTCCGGCAATCCGAGTGAGCGGTTGGCCTGATAGGTGTCCTCGCCGCCATCTTGCAGGACATAGGTAATCGCCTTCGCCCACAGACCGATGCCGCGCCCTTCATGCCCGCTCATATAAACCACTGCTCCCACGCCTTCCGCATCGATGCGCTCGAAGGCATGTTCCAATTGCGGTCCGCATTCGCAGCGCTTGGAACCAAACACGTCGCCGGTCAGGCAGCAGGAATGGACTCGCACCAGCGGCTGGCGTGCTTCCCGCAGATCACCCAACACCAGCACGCTGTTCACGGACATGTTGTTCGACAGCACATGAAACAGATGCTGCTCGCCACGTCCGCGCAACGCATCCGCAATCCGATTCGCTTCGGCCAGTTCCGTGTGCCGTACGAAGGCATACCACTGAAAGGTACGCTGCTGTTGCCCGATATCGAGCGGCAGCGGAATGGGTCCAAGCACATTGAGCATGGCACCGCCGCCGGAGGCAGCATCGGGATCGAGCGGCCGCCCCAGCGAGTCGATGCGAATCAGCTTGCCCTGGGCGATCAGGCGGGCACGGATAGTGGGATCGATGTAGGCGAACATAGCCGTACAATAAGGCCTCGCCTGGGTGGTATCCAGCGAAAACTACCCCAGAATGGCTTCGCGCCGGTACAGTCGCGTGGCCACCCAGATCAGCAATGCACCGAGCAGCAGTGTCGATGCGAGCGATGCCGCCACATGGCCGAGTGCAATCTGATCCCCACGCATCAGGCCTGTGGCAATGAGGTGCTGACTGAGGCTCGGGATCGCCATCAGCGGGACGCTGGGCTTGGTGTTATTCACTACCGCAAACAGCACCGGCGCCATCGGGATCATCATCACGAACGAGAGCCAGGTCTGCGCTTCGCGATTGCTGCGCGTAAACGACGCGACAATCGTCATCAGTCCGGCACCGACGGGCACGAACGTCACCATGATCGCAAAAATACTCAGCACGATGCGGGGACCAAAGTTGGCGGACATGCCCAGCGCTTCGAGCGGCACAAACAACAATACGATGCTGAAGGCAATTAACGTCAGCAGCAGCGACACCGCCATGTAGGCCGAGGTCGCGAGGATCTTGCCGAGAATCAGCGCTTCGCGACTGATCGGCAACGACAGCAGCGGTTCAAGCGAACCGCGTTCGCGTTCACCGGCAGTGGTGTCGATCGCCAGATAAAACCCACCCATCAGCATCGACATGAAACAGAAGTACGTCATCATGCCGAGGATCAGCAGCGAGCGGCCGGCCGGCGTAGCAATATCGAGCGTGCGTACGTCGATGGGTTGCAACACTTCCGGGCTCACACCACGCACGAGCAAGCGCAGCGTCGCGAGTTGTTGTCCGTACGCATTGAGCAATCGCTGTGCGCGATTCGCGCCACTCGATGTGCCGCTGTTCGAGGTGTCGACAATGAAATCCAGGGGTGCGGAGCCTCCCGTCTTCAGTTTGTCGCCGTAGGTGTCGGGCACGATGAGCACAAAGTCTCGTTCGCCCGAGCGCACCGCCGCCATCGCCGATGACTCCGTCAGATCGACAGCCACGATATCGGCGCCGTTCTCCTTGAGAAAGTTCATCAGGTTCGGCGCATGCTCGACGCCGACCACGGGTAGCTTCAGCGGTCGGTCCTGATCGCGAATCAGTCGCTTCGACATCAGCGTGGTGGTCAGGGCGAAAATAATCGGCGCCAGCAGCACGCCGAACACCAGCGCCGAAAAGACGACACGGCGATCGCGCAGGTTCTCGAGCACCTCCTTACGAAAGACGGTAGTCACGGCGTTCATGCAGCCACTCCGTCCGCGGCGCGCACGAAGGCTTCTTCCAGATCGGTGGTATGCGTTGCAGCCAGAATCTGCTCGGGCGTGCCGCTGACGACCACCCGCCCGTGCGCAATGATCACGATGTCATCGCACAGCGCGGCCACCTCCTGCATCACGTGACTGGAGAACAGCACACAGCAGCCGGAAGTACGCAACTCGCGGATCAGTTCGCGCAGCATGCGCACGGCATTGACGTCGAGACCATTGGTCGGCTCATCCAGAATCACCGTGCGCGGTTTGTGGATCAGCGCGCGAGCGAGCGACACTTTCAGGCGCTCACCTTGCGAGTACCCCTTCGCACGTCGATCGACCACTTCACTTAACCCTAAGCGTTCGATGAGCATGGCAGTCGCGGGGCCCACCTGATCCTCCGGCAGTCCATGCAGCCGTGCGTAGTAGTGAATATTCTCGCGGCCGCTGAGATGCGGATACAAACCGCTGGCATGTGGCAGTACGCCGAGAGAACGACGCACCTGCAGCGACTCGGTCGCGCAGTCGCTACCATCGACGAGCGCACGACCTTCATCAGTGCGAATGACCGTGCTGAGGATACGCAACGTCGTCGACTTGCCGGCACCGTTGTGCCCCAGCAGACCGGTGATGCGCCCGTTGGCCGCGGTGAATGACACGTCATGCAGCGCCTGCACCGTTCCGAAGCGCTTGCGCAAGCCTTCGACGACGATCATGGTGCGGTCGCCGTCGTCGAGAGCATGAAGGGCGTGGGCACGACATTCTTCAGGCACTTCAGATCGTCGTTCGCGAGCGAGCGCGCTTCGATGAACTGGGCCACCAGCCGCGGCATGCAGCTCACCGCAAGCTGCCCGTGCCCCTGACCGGGCAACTTGATATGCCTGCCATGCGAAAAGCTTTTCGCCGCAAGCTCACCGTAAGCGGCCGGCGTGACCGGATCGTTGCCACCGGACAGCAGCAACGTCGGCACGTCGCTGTGCAGCGGCGCATTGAAATCCGCATCGACCGGCCCACGTGGCCACACCGAGCAGATCGTTTTCATCCCGGCCATCAAGGCATCGCCCATATAGCTGTCACGCAGTTGCTGAGAGTCGACCGCCACGCCCGGCCAGCGCGGGGCATCTTCGCTGCAGGTGACGGCGAAGTGCATGCCGTAGGCGATCTGCGCTTGCATGTTGCGACTGATCATCAGGTACTGCGCGATCATCCCCTGGGGCTGCTGAGCATGCGCTTGGTGAATCAGCAGCGGCAGCACGGATGCCGTTTCATCACTGTAGCTCAGCAGTCGTACCGCTGCGCCCAACTCGGCATTACCGAACGTCGCATCGGTGATCTGCGCGGTCAGCGGATCGGGTACTTGCATTTTCACTGGCGTGCTCGCCAGGCGACTGCGCAGCTCGTTGAAATCCGCTCGCAGGTCGGGAAACCGGTCGCGACATCGGGTATCGGCGGCGCAGCGATCGAACAAGGCCGTGAGCGCGCGCTGCGCTTGCAAGGAGATATCAGGGCCGAGCGCCAAGTCCACCGGAACGACGCCATCCAGTATCGCCGTGCGCACGCGCTGCGGATAACGACGCATGTAATGCTGCGCGACGCGCGTGCCATAAGAGACGGCATAGAAATTCAGCGAGACGTATCCCAACGCTTCGCGCACTGCATCGAGATCGCGCACCGCGACGCTGGTGGTATAGAAACGCGGATCGCCCTTGAGACCGGCGATGCAGGCACGCGCCTGCGCCTGTACTTGCTGCTGATCGGCACGAGCAAAATCGGCGTCTTCGTCGAAGGCGCAATCCAGGCGATTGGAACGACCGGTACCGCGCTGATCGACCAGCACGATATCGCGGTCGCGGCGGATACGCGCGAACGCAGCGCTCAGCGTGTTGTAAAAATCGCTGGCCGCTTGCCCCGGTCCGCCTGACAGGACGAATAGCGGATCGGGCGCCGGTTGCAACCGCAGCGCAGGCACGACCGCGACATGCAGCCGGATATTGCGACCGGTGGGCTGCTCGCGATCTTCCGCAACCTCGAACCAGCCGCAGCGCGCTGCGACACTGCCGCCTTCGGACGGACTTTCCAGACGACAGTCATCGAGCGTGATCGCCGCCGCCGCGAGCGGTGCATGACATAGAACAGCGAACGCTATCATAGCTCGCGCGTAGGTCATGGGAAGCTGGCACAGCGGCCGGTGTCGTATCGATAATGGCACTGAGAGTCCGTCAGTCGCAGGGCTGCAAGAGCGAAAAGCGGCTGCGATAGTACCAATCCTGCAAGTTTGCGGCAGTGGTAGGGAACTGTAAGGACTTGGTCAGTCCTAACCTGATAGAGTCCCGTGAACTATTATCTGTGACCATTGTGGCCAACTCCGGGGGAGAACGATATGCGAATGACAAGTGTGCTGGTAACGGCGGCTCTCATGGCGGCACCGATCTCGCTGGCCGTAGCGAAGGATGAAGCGCTGGCCAAAGCCATCGCTGCTCCGAGTCGCACGCCCGCAATGATCGAGCGCGACAAGGCGCGCAAACCGCAGGAGGAACTGGAGTTCTTCGGTATCAAACCCACCATGACCGTCGTGGAGATTGCACCTGGCGGCGGCTACTGGACCGAAATCCTGGCGCCGTATCTGAGCGAGAAAGGCACTTACTACACTGCGCTATCGGCGCGTGGGGCGGAATCGTTCAAGAAAAAGCTGGATGAAAAGCCGGCTGTGTACGGCAAGGTCAAGGTGACTCAGATGGGCGTCGCAGGCAGCGAGATTGCCCCGGCCGGCTCCGCCGATCTGGTACTCACCTTCCGCAACGTACACAACTGGATGGGTGCGGGCGTCGCGGATCAGACGTTCAGCTCATTCTTCACCGCGCTCAAGCCGGGTGGCGTACTCGGCGTCGAGGAACACCGCGCCGGCACCAAGACGCCCCAGGACCCCAAAGCCGCGAACGGCTACGTGCGTGAGGACTACACAATAGCGCTCGCCGAAAAAGCCGGCTTCAAGTACGTGGGCAAATCCGAGATTCTCGCCAACCCCAAGGACACCAAGGACTACGAGAAAGGTGTGTGGACGCTGCCACCGGTGCTGGCTCTTGGCGAGCAAGACAAGGCCAAGTATCTTGCGATCGGCGAAGCCGATAACTTTGTGCTGAAATTCGAGAAGCCGAAGCAGTAACGAAAGTTCGTTGCTCTGCACGCTGCCCGGAGCAGCGTGCTCGGCCTGCCGCGCGAGGCAGGAACTCAGCGAGAGTCGTGACCCCGGGGAATCATCACCCGAGTTGCCCGGTCGTCGCTGAACCGCATCCATCCGGAGGGCACGCAGTGTATAACGAACCAAAGCAATGGATCTGGTGGGCGATACCCATTGGCGTCGTCGTCGCTGCCGGCGCCGCGCTGTACTTCGGGCGGCATCAAAGGGAACCTGTCGCGGTTGCAACGCCGGTCAAGACGGCACCTGCGCCTGCAACACCGCCTGCCCCGCCCAACTATCCGATCGAGCCCACCGAGACCGACAAACCCCTGCCGACATTGGCCGACAGCGACCCGGCGATTCAGGAGTCCCTGGCCGAGGTTTTCGGGCGCACGCTGGAAAACTTCGTGGTGCCGAAGGAACTGATTCGCCACATCGTCGTGACGGTCGACAATCTGCCGCGGCGGAAGACCGCCGTTACGCGCTGGCCGCTCAAACCCACTGCCGGCAAATTCACGGTGAACGACGGCGTTGAACTCACATTGAGCGAGGACAATGCGGCACGCTACGCACCGCTCATTAAAGTGATTCAGGGCAGCGACGCGGTGCAGATCGCTGCCATCTACCGGCGCTACTACCCACTATTCCAGCAGGCGTACGTCGACCTCGGTTATCCCAATGGTTACTTCAATAATCGGTTGATCGAAGTCATCGATCATCTGCTGGCAACACCTGAGCTGACAGGGACCGTAAAACTCACCCAGCCCAGCGTGTTCTATACGTTTGCGGACCCGACGCTGGAAGAACGCTCGGCCGGCCAGAAAGTGCTGCTGCGCATGGGTAACGCCAACGCCGCGATCGTCAAACTGAAACTGCGCGAGTTGCGGCGCGAGGTCGCGAAGCAGGAAGGCTGAGCTGGAAAATCGGCGCCAAGTGAGCGCGTTCGAGCACTTCGAAGTCGGAGACCTCTCGCAGGAGCTAGCCCTTGAGAACCCACGCGGGCCGCCTGCTCCAGAAGACGGTAGAGTCCGTGGGGAGCTGCGGCTCGCCGACGAAGCCCCCAGTGGTGAGACTCGTTTTCGTGTACGCAAGAGTTGAGGCACACGAGCAAGCAGGCCTCTGCCTCTTTCAGCTTGAGCGCCGCTGAGTTGTGTCTCGGCCTCGGCGAAGCGCCCCGATTTGCGGAGCGTCCATCCGAAGCTTCGGCGCAGCTCGAAGTCGTCAGGGCAATCGCGAACCGCGCGCTCAAGAACTTCGGCGGCGACTTTCCATTCCTTGTGTCGGTGAAGCTTTCGCGCCAGTTCGCCTAAATGGATGGCGCACGCTAACGGGTCTGCTCAGGGC
>JAIBJL010000452.1 GCA_020029545.1 Gammaproteobacteria bacterium | reverse complement strand
CGAAATCGCCAATCTCAAAATCAGCGACATCGACTGGCGCGCCGGCACAGTGACACTCAGGGGCACCAAGTCGCTGCGGGAGGATATCCTGCCCTTGCTGATGGACACCGGGCAGGCACTGGCCCGACTATCTTCAGAACGAGAGGCCGCGTAGCGTCAGCTCTTCGGTCTTTGTGCTGCACCTCGGCGATCATGATCGACCAATGACCGCCCACGCTGTCCGCAGCGTGATCCGATCGGCGTATCGGCGCATCGGCCTGACGCATACACGTTCACATGCCTTGCGCCACGCCTTTGCCTGTCGCTTGGTCGAGAACGGCAGTTCGCTCAAGGAAGTGGCCGACCTGCTGCGTCATCGTTCGCTGAACACCACCCTGATCTACGCCAAGCTCGACACGCCCAAGCTGGCGGCCGTCGCCCTGCCATGGCCAGGGAGCGCATCATGAGCGCGCGCATCAGCTTGCAGCACAGGATCGACGACTACCTTGCCGAGCGGCGACGCCTCGGTTTCGAGTTGCGTTCGCGCGATACGCTGTTGGCCAGCTTCGCACGTTATGTCACCGACCGGCATCACCGTGGGCCCCTGACGGCTGATCTCATGGCGGACTGGGCACGCCAGGACAGGTGGCATCGCGAAACCCCATCCACCTGGGCCGCTCGTCTGGCAAAAGTTCGCCACTTCGCCCGCTACCTGAAACAGTTCGAGCCGGATACCGAAGTCCCGGAAGAACGGGTCTTCGGCCCCGAGCCGGGACGTGTTGCCCCGCACATCTTCCATGAGGACGAAATCGGCGAATTGCTGGCGGCGGCCCGCCGGCTCGGACCGCAGGGGAGCATCCGCCCGGCCACCTACGCGACCCTATTCGGCCTGATGGCCTCGACCGGCTTGCGGGTCTCGGAGGCAATTCACCTGCGCGATGCCGATGTCGATCTCAAGCACGCGATGCTGACCATTCGGCAGACCAAGTTTGCCAAGTCGCGCCAGCTGCCTATCCACCCGAGCACGGTCGTCGCGTTGGCACACTACCGGCGCCAGCGTGCGCGACAAGTCCCGACCAGTGCCGGCATGCCTTTGCTCATCAGCAGTCGTGGTCGCAGACTGGGACAGCCGCTCGGGAATCGTCAGGCCCACCGCGTCTTCAATATGCTGCGCGACAGCCTGGGCTGGGTGAATCGCGGCGCCCATGCCGCGCCACGGCTTCACGATCTGCGCCATACCTTTGCCGTGCGGCGCATGATGCTCTGGCATGCCAATGGCACCGACATCAACCAGATGATGCTGGCGCTCTCAACCTACATGGGTCACGCCGAGATCTTCTACACCTACTGGTATCTCACGGCTGTACCGGAATTGATGGCCCTGGCTGGTGGCAAGTTTGAGCGTTTCGCCGATCTCGCAGGAGACGGCGATGAGTAAGCGAGCCAAATTACCGCCTTCGTTTGCCGCGCTCGTGCAAGCCTACTTCGCCGAGTACCTGATCCAACAGCGGGCGTTGAGCGCGCAGACCATTGCCGCCTATCGCGATGGCTTCGTGCTCTTCCTGGCCTTTGCCGAAGCGCGCCTGGGCAAGTCGCCGGCGACAATGGCACTGGCCGACATCACACCGGATCTCATCATGGCCTTCCTCGGCCATCTGGAGCACCAGCGGCACAACTGCGTGCGCAGTCGCAATGCACGCCTGGCGGCGCTGCGCTCATTCCTGAAGTTCGCTGCACACCGGGACGTAGCTTCGCTACAGGTGATCGAACGTGCCTTGGGCGTTCCGGTGAGGCGCTTCGAGCGTCCGCTGTTCAGCTATCTGTCACGCGAGGAGATGCTGGCGGTAATCGGCATCCCCGATGATTCCTGGCTGAGCCAGCGCGATCACGTTCTGTTCCTGCTGATGTACAACACCGGTGCACGCGTCTCGGAGATCGTCGGCGTGAAGCTCGGCGATGTGGTCCTCGACGACAATGCTGCCTGTGTTCATCTGCACGGTAAGGGGCGCAAGCAGCGCAGCGTACCGTTGTGGCGTTCGACAGTGAAGGCCGTGCGGGCCTGGTTGAGATTGAATCCGCAATTCCAGCCAACAGCGCCATTGCTGCCAAACCGCGACGGCAATGTGATGACGCGCTCGAACGTGACGAAACGACTGATGCTGGCGGCACGAACGGCAGCGAGGCAATATCCCCGCCTGACGAAACAGCATGTCTCGCCACATACGATTCGCCATACCACAGCGATGCATCTGTTGCAGGCAGGCGTCGACATCAGCGTCATCGCACTTTGGCTTGGCCATGAGAGTCCGGTCACCACGCATCATTACGTTGAGGCTGACCTGACCATGAAAGAACGCGCCTTGGCCAAACTTCACGAACCAGACGTGACGATTCAACGCTACCGTGCGCCTGACTCTTTACTCGACTTCCTGAAGACGCTTTGATTATGGGGAGAGCAAAATACGCGTCGGCCCTGGCCCATCAGCGGTTGGCGCGTATCCGAAGACACCATTCCACATAATCGTGCGGTCTGCATAATCGGCCTTGTACTAAACCGCTAACGCGGTAGTCCTTGATCAACCGCTGGTGGCAGGGGTGGGTGATCGGACCAGCTCAAGTGCTCCATCTGCCTGTCTGGTCTGCTCCCGTCTGATCTTCCCGGAAGAGCTCTTTTTGACGAAGCATTGGTTTGCTGTTCGCAGCATTCCATTGACCTTCGCAAAGGAGCCTTGCCATGACGCCGTTACGCCAACGCATGATCGCGGCGATGCAGATCCGCAACTTCACCGCCAACACCCAGAGCGCCTACGTGCAGCAGATCGTCTTGCTTGCCAAGTACTATCACCGCTCGCCGGAGGCACTGGGGCCGGAGCAGGTACAGGCCTACCAGCTGCATCTGACCAATGAGCGCAAACTCGCCCCGGGCAGCCTGTGCACTATCGCCGCGGCGTTGCGCTTCCTCTATCACGTGACGCTCAAGCGCGACTGGGCGCTTGATGACATCCCGATTCCGAAGAAGCCGCTGAAGTTGCCGGTGATCCTGAGTCCCGAGCAGATCGCCCACTTCCTCGAATGCGTCGGCAGCCCCAAGCACCGCATGCTGCTCACGACCTGCTACGCGGCGGGGCTGCGCGTGTCGGAGGCCACCCATCTGAAGGTGAGCGACATCGACAGCCAGCGCATGGTGATCCGCGTCGAACAGGGCAAGGGCCAGAAGGATCGCTATGTCATGCTTTCGCCGCGGCTACTGGAGGAGCTGCGGGCATACTGGAAACGCTCACGTCCCAGCCATTGGCTGTTCCCAGGTGACATCCCGGGGCACCCCATTACCCGAGAGGCTGTGGGCCAAGCGTGTGACAAAGCACGTCGTCTGTCGGGCATCGACAAGCCCATCACGCCGCATTCGATGCGCCACGCTTTCGCCACTCATCTGCTAGAGTCCGGCGCCGATGTGCGCAGGATCCAGTTGCTGCTCGGCCATCGCAGCCTGGCCACTACCTCGCACTACCTCAAGGTTGCTGCCAGCACCGTGTGCGCCACCGTGAGTCCTTTCGACCTGCTTCCTAAGATCGATCCACCGCAACCTCAGCCCAGCCCGCCCGCCCATTTCTGAGGGCAGGCCGTGGCCGCTACGCCGCTTCGACTGGAAGTGGCGGACATCTTCCGCCAGCACGGGCCGCAGTACCGACAGGCCCATGCCGAGGCGCTCTCGCGTGGCCAGCGCCGTGTCATGGGCGCCATCGAGCGCTGCCGCACCGCGGCGCTCGGTGGGCACGTCGAGCGCTGCGATGCCTGCGGGCACTTGCGCATTGCGTTCAACAGCTGCCGCGATAGGCACTGTCCCAAGTGCCAGTCGCTCGCCCGCGCCCAGTGGCTCGAAGAGCGGCAGGCAGAGCTGATCGAGGTCGAGTATTTCCACGTTGTGTTCACGCTGCCCGAGCCGATCGCGGCCCTCGCGTACCAGAACAAGAAAC
>JAIBJL010000137.1 GCA_020029545.1 Gammaproteobacteria bacterium | reverse complement strand
GTCGTTTGAAGGCTTCATTCATTTCCAGCCGCGCCGAGCGGCCGATTTCCTTCAGCTGTTCGCCGCCGTTGCCGATGACGATCGCCTTTTGACCGGTGCGTTCCACCCAGATCACGGCGTTGATCAACAAGCCGCCGTCTTCTTCCACAAAGCGTTCGATGCCGACCGTGATTCCGTACGGCAGTTCCTGGCGCAGGCGCCAGGTAAGCTTCTCGCGAATGATCTCGGAGGCCTGAAACTGCTCGCTGCGATCGGTAATTTGATCGGGCGGAAAATGTGCTGGCGAGTGCGGCAGATAGCGCGCGATGACCGCCGGCAATCCATCCAGATTCTTGCGCTTGAGGCCGGAAATCGGCAGGACTTCCGCGAACTTTGCCCGTGCCGAAAGCTCCTGGATGTACGGCAGCAGTTTCTCTTTCGGGTGGACCTCATCCACCTTGTTGACCAGCAGGACGATAGGCAACGCGCGTTGCACCAGTTCATCGAGCACTCTCTGATCGTCATCGAACCAGCGCAGCGCCTCGACGACGAACACGTTCACATCCGCGTCGCTCAACGAAGTGAGTGCCGCACGGTTCATGTGGCGATTCATGGCGCGCTTGCCACTGGTGTGCAGGCCTGGCGTGTCGACGAATACGATCTGCGAAGTCTCGCTCGTGAGAATGCCTAGAATACGATGACGTGTGGTCTGCGGCTTCGGGCTGACGATGCTGACCTTCTGACCAAGCAAGGCGTTCAGCAACGTGGATTTGCCAACATTGGGACGCCCGACAATCGCAGCGAATCCGCAGCGGTAGGCAGGATCGAGCGTGTCCTCTCCGGAATCGGAAGAATGCTCTGCGGTGGGACCGGATTCGGGAGACTCGCTCATGGGTTTCTTCGATAAGGTAGACGATTCAACAATGACGTGCGATGCGCGACCTGAAGCGCAAGGCCGCGACGTGTTCAGGCCGAGCGGCTGCGTACGAAAGGAATCTGCTCCAGCAGCAACTGCGCGGCGGCCTGTTCGGCGCGACGACGACTGGCGCCGGTCGCATGGGTCTTCAGCCCCAACGCCTCGACGGCACAACCCACATTGAAAGTCTGGTTATGCGCCTCTCCCGACACGGATTCAACCGTGTATGTCGGCAACGGCAGGCTGCGGCCCTGCAGCGCCTCCTGCAACCTAGTCTTCGGATCCTTCAGTTCGGCCGCGCTCGGCAAATTGTCCAGCCGGGACGCCAGCAGGCGTTCGATCACGGCCACCGCCGCCGCATATCCACCATCGAGATATACCGCGCCGATCAGCGCCTCCAAGGTATCGGCAAGGATCGACTTGCGACGAAAGCCGCCCGACTTCAACTCCCCCGAACCCAGGCGCAGATAGGCGCCCAGGTCCATTTCCGCCGCAATCTCGGCCAGGGTCTCGCCGCTGACCAGGCTGGCACGGAAGCGCGACAGCTCGCCTTCGTCGGCCACCGCGAACTCACGGTACACCATCAGTCCAGCCACGCAGTTGAGGACGGCATCGCCGAGAAATTCCAACCGTTCGTTATGGGCGCCACCGGCGCTGCGGTGAGTCAGGGCCGCATCGAACAGCGCGGACTCGCGGCACTCGTAGCCGAAGACATCGCGCAACCATTGCGAGGCAGTTTTCAATGGATCACTTGCAGGCGGGTGCAGGTGGCGGACTATTGTGCGCCGGGCACGGTCACGGTCTTGTCAAAGTCGGCCGCCAGAGAAACGTTGGCAACGAACGGCACGAGCGCGCGATATTGCGCCTGCATGGTAAAGCCGCTGCCGGCGCGCTTGATCAGCATCTCCTTGGGCTGGATGCTCTTGATGTCTTCCACCGTCCAGCGCCGATCCAGGGAGGTACGCAATTCCTGGGGATTCGTCGGATTGCCCGCATGCTCCTTGGCCGTCTGCTCCATCGCCCGCACGATTTCCATGTACTCGAAGTAGACCGGCACCAGGCGGATCGCCGCGTACAACCCGAAGGCCAGGATGCCGCCGATGACCAACATGCCGATGAAGGTCGCTCCACGCTGTCGTGCAAACATGTTGTGCTCCCTGACAGTGAGTTGTTCTGCGCTTTACTTGATCGCGTTGCCAATACGGTTCCAGATCGGTGCATCCGGCAGGTCCCAGTTCAGCCAGATACGCACGGCCTTGCCTACCAGATTGCGCTCGGGCACGAACCCCACTTCCGGAAAGCGGCTGTCGCGGCTGTTGTCGCGATTGTCGCCCATGAAGAAGTAATGCTCGGCCGGTACCACTTCATCATAGTCGCGCGAATAGCGCTCGGGAATGTACAGCACCCGGTGTTTCACGCCTCCCCCCAGGTCCTCCTCCCCCAACTGGGCCTCGGCCTGCGCTCCGGTAGCACGCGGTCCGCGATACCGGCCGTCGAGCATCACCGCCATCGGCTTGTCATTGATGAACACCTGTCGACCGCGAACCGAAATATGGTCTCCCGGCAAACCGACCAGCCGCTTGATGTAGTTCGTCGAGGGATCGCTCGGCAGCCGGAAGACGATGACGTCGCCGCGCTGCGGTTCGCTCACCGAGATGAACTTATGATTGATCACCGGCAGTCGCAGGCCGTAGGAAAACTTGTTCACGAAAATGAAGTCGCCATCGAGCAGCGTCGGCATCATCGAATCGGACGGAATTCGGAACGGCTCGAACAGGAACGAGCGGATCAGCAGCACGATCAGAATGACGGGGAAGAACGAGCGGGCATATTCGACCAGGATGGGCTCGCGCACGGTAGCCGGATCGCCGGCAACCTGCGCCCGTTGCACACGTTTCGGCTTCCAGAACAGTGAATCCAGGCCCCAAATGATGCCCGTAACCAGCGTTGCGACCACCAAAATAAATGAAAAGTCGAAAATCATGGGACTACTTATCCTTGCCGACCTGCAGCACTGCCAGAAACGCTTCTTGCGGAATTTCCACGGACCCTACTTGTTTCATGCGCTTCTTGCCTTCCTTTTGTTTCTCGAGCAGCTTGCGCTTGCGCGACAGGTCGCCGCCGTAGCATTTCGCGGTGACGTTCTTGCGTAGCGCCTTGACGCTCGAACGCGCCACGATCGCGCTGCCGATAGCCGCCTGGATCGCGACCTCGAACATCTGACGTGGAATGAGCTCCTGCATTTTATCGACCAGTTCGCGACCGCGCTGATAGGCGTTGTCGCGATGCACGATCATCGACAGGGCATCGACGCGATCGCCGTTGATCAGAACATCCAGTTTCACGACCGGGGCACATTCGAAGCGATTGAACTCGTAGTCGAAGGAGGCATAGCCGCGACTCACCGACTTGAGCCGGTCGAAGAAGTCCAGCACGACTTCGCCGAGCGGCAGTTCGTATTGCATCGACACCTGGTTACCGAGATACAGCAACTTCGTCTGCTTGCCGCGCTTGTCGGTACACAACTTGATCACGGCGCCGACGTGTTCGGGCGGCAGCAGAATGTTGGCGGTGATGATGGGTTCGCGCAGTTCCTCGATCTCGTTGCTCGGCGGTAGTTTCGAGGGATTGTCGACGTAGATCGTCGTACCGTCCGTGCGCAGGATCTCGTACACCACGGTCGGTGCACTGGTGATCAGCTGCAGGTTGTACTCGCGTTCCAGCCGTTCCTGCACGATGTCCATGTGCAGCAGACCAAGAAAGCCGCAGCGGAAGCCGAAACCCAGCGCGGTCGAGACTTCCGGTTCGTAGTGCAGCGCCGAGTCGTTGAGCTTGAGCTTGGCAAGCGCGTCGCGGAACGATTCGTAATCATCCGACTGCACCGGAAACACGCCGGCGAACACGCGCGGCTGCACCTGCTTGAATCCTTCCAGCGGCTCGCTGCACGGCCGCGCATCGAGGGTAATCGTGTCGCCCACCGGCGCGCCGTTGATCTCCTTGATACCGGCGATGATGAAACCGACCTCACCGGTCAACAGGGTTTCGCTCGGCAGCGACTTGGGTGTGAAACGCCCCAACTTGTCGACGATGTGCGCGCGTCCGGTCGACCATACGCGGATCTTGCTGCCGACCTTCAGCGAGCCGTTCATGACACGCACCAGCGACACCACGCCGACATAGTTGTCGAACCAGGAATCGATGATCAATGCCTGCAATGGGCCATCGGGATCGCCCTGCGGCGCCGGAATGCGGCGCACCAGTTCTTCGAGCAGATCCGCAACACCCTCGCCCGTCTTGGCGCTGACGCGCAGCGCATCGCTGGCCTCGATGCCGATGATCTCCTCGATTTCCTTGATCACTTTGTCCGGATCGGCCGATGGCAGATCGATCTTGTTGATCACCGGCACGACTTCGAGCCCCTGCTCGATCGCGGTGTAGCAGTTGGCAACGCTCTGCGCTTCGACGCCTTGCGCGGCGTCGACCACCAGCAAGGCGCCATCGCAGGCCGCCAGAGAGCGCGACACCTCATAGGAAAAATCGACATGGCCCGGCGTGTCGATCATGTTGAGCTGATAGGTCTCACCGTCCTTGGCGCGATAGCGTAACGAGACGCTCTGCGCCTTGATCGTGATGCCGCGCTCACGCTCCAGATCCATGGAGTCCAGCACCTGGTTCTCCATTTCGCGCGCCTCCAGACCGCCGCACAGCTGGATGAAACGGTCTGCGAGGGTGGACTTGCCGTGGTCGACGTGCGCGATGATCGAGAAATTGCGGATCAGCTTCATCTAGTAGGTCTTGGGGACTGGCCTTGGGAAGGAGCGCAGGGGTGGCAAGCGGCGGCGGATTATAGCGGAAAGGCCACGCCGCGCTGCGAGATGCAGAAATGCCGGCGACGACCGCGCAGAAACGGCGCATCGGACGGCCCGGGCAGCACGTCAGAGATAGGCCGCCAGTCGCTCCCGGTCCAATTGGTAGGCACAGACAAACTCGCCGTCGGCCAGCAGCACCGGCACGCGTCGACCATATTTCTGCTGCCGCGCTGGATCGTCATCGACATCCAGGACCTGGACCGTTGCGGACACCTCAGGACCCAGCACTTGCGCCAATTCCCGCAGCATGGCCTCGCAGAGACTGCAGTCCTGACGGGAATAGACCAGCCATCGGGTCACTGGCATAGCGCGGCCGATACGATTGGAGACCTTCAGGGGGCTTATCTATCCGGAACCGCGGCGACGGGGGGCTCAGCCGGTGTGTCGGCAGCAGCTCGAGTGACACCGTCACCGATGGCCTCGACCGTGGCCGCCGGCACCTCACCTACGGCAATCACCTGATGTCCATCCAGGTCCCGCGAATAGGCGAACGCCGCACCCACTCGCGCCAAACCGTGCATCGGCCGTACCTGCGCACCGCGGGGTTCGATGAATACCGAGACCGATGCCAGTCCATCCGAATAAACCAGGTGGCGGGCAGGTACCGCGGAACCGGGAATCGCCTGTATGCGCACCGTGGTCAGCCTGAAGCCTGCCGGCAGACGGGTAACGATCCATCCTATCGACGTTCCAGCCAGCGGTACCGGCGGTTCGGTCGTCTGCCGCACCCAGGTGAAACCCTCCGCGCTTACTCCGGGACGCAAATCCACAGCGGCAATCCGGTCGCGCAGATTGACCTCGGAGAACAGGATCTGCTCGATGACGTGGCCCTGGCGATCGCACAACTGCGACTTCAACGGCAACGCGGTTTCCTGGTCCAACCAGAGCCGATAGCCATAACGATACTGGTCGCGCGGCTGCACCAGCACAATCTGGGTCTTACGACCCAAGGTCTTGATCACACCACCGACTTTCTCGATGTCGTACAGGCCTTCCAGCGCCGCACTATAACTCGGCAGTCCCTCCAGCAACGAGGTGCCCTGCAGCGGCCTTTCCGTGCGTTTCTCCACCACGACCGTACGTTTGTCGGGCAGGTAGAAAGTCACCTCGGATTCGTCGCGAATGATCTCGCGACCGCTGCCATCGAGCGATACCAAGCGCTCGCTGACTTTGCCGCGATCGACACGATGAATAATACGCATGGTCACGGCGCGCGAATCACGCACCCGGACAAAGCGACCTTCGTAGTTCTGTTGTGCCAGCGCCTTGGACATGCGCTCCAGCCATTGTCGCGCGTCAGGTTCGGCTGCCGAGGCCGGCAGCGTCAGCACACAACCCAACCAGGCACAGCCCAGCCATACCGATCGCGCCACCCAGATTCTGGGCCAGACCTTGCGCATTGCCATCTTCACTGCTGCGGCACTGAACCCGATACAGCCTGCCCGTCCACAGCGACTGCCGGCGCCTGTTCACCTGGCGCTTCGTCGGCTGTCGTTCCATTTGCGTCGTCATCCTCTTCCGACAACACGCCGCTGAGCACCGTGCGCCGACCCAGCGGCGACGAATACTCGCTGTGCGCAACGACGTAGTTCGTCAACCGTGCGGCAGGAATGAAATTACTCACCGGATTGGCAGGCACGATATAGCTATCGGCTGCAGTAGTGTCAGTGGCGGCGATCATCGGTGCCTGCTGTGCCACCACGGCAGTCGACTCTGGGGCCGGCAACTGGAAAGTAAATACCGCCACCGCGGCGACACTCGCCGCCACCGCCAGTCCGGCTGCCGGCCGCAGCCAGCGCATGACTGCCGGATTCAGTTTGGCACGGACGGGACCCGGCGCGCCTTCGGCGGCGATCGCAGCCGCCACCCGGTCGGCGAATCCGGACGAGGCCTGCGCCGCGCCATGGCCCCGCAGTGCTTCGCCCACCAGCGAATATCGGCCCAGCGTGCGACGCAGCTGTGCATCGCGCCCGACACGTTTTAACAGCAGGTCAAGCTCACCCTCCGGCAACTGCCCATCGAGGCAGGCAGATAACTGTTCGTTCAGTGAATCCGTCATGTCATTCGTACCGTACAGTCAGTCATCACCAGATATTCCGCGCATCCGGGTGCGAGGGCGTGCGCCATCAATCGATCAGCGGCTTGAGACGTTTGTCGATCGCCTCACGCGCGCGAAAAATTCGCGATCGCACGGTACCGACCGGACAGTCCATCGCCTCGGCAATCTCCTCGTACGACAAACCCTCGAGTTCACGCAACACGATCGCTGTGCGCAAATCCTCCGGTAGCTCGCCCATGGCATCCTCGACCACGGCGCGGATCTCTTCCGTCAGCAAAACTCCCTCGGGTGTGTCGCCTTCCTTCAATCGCGCATGTCTTTCGTACTGCTCCGGATCCTGCAGATCCAGGTCGAAGTCCACCGGCCGCCTGCGATTCGACACGAGCGTGTTCTTCGCCGTGTTGATCGCGATCCGGTACAGCCACGTATAAAACGCGCTGTCACCACGGAACGTCGGCAGTGCGCGGTAAGCCTTGAGGAAGGCATCCTGCGCGACATCCTCCGCTTCCGCCCTGTCGTTCACAAAACGACCCACGAGCTTCAGCACGCGGTGCTGATACTTGAGCACCAGCAGGTTGAACGCGCTCTTGTCGCCCTGCTGTACTCGGAGCACCAGCTGCTGATCATTGTCGTCTGGGGTCATGAATCGGACGTCCGGCCGGCCGCGCCGATCTGCCCGCGACGACAACGGCGCCGGCGAACCCTCGTTGCTGGCAACCGCGATCTCGTGGCTGCAGCGATAGACTGGTGTGAACAGGGAAAGTTCGCAAGATTCATGTGGGATTCACTTTCATGAACCCGCCCATGAACCCGCCATGACCCGCGACCGGGGTGAACTGCATCACGCTATTGTCCATGGCTATCGGGCGACCTGCCGTGAAGCACCTGCCTGGTACTCCCGATTAGTGCCGGCCACCGCAGCGCCGCGCAGGGGAGCTACTGAGCAGCGACGGACGAGCGCCCGCCACATGCCGTACCGTCTCAGACATTCCCCGAATTTCAGTGGGTCACTACTGGCATGGGCACTTTCGTCGGGTCCCTCCAACCAGTTCAGAAGTGGCGGACCTGAAGGCGCAACGGCCAGCCGAACCCGCAAACGGCGCCATTCAGCGGTCGCCAGATCCCCGTTGCACAAAAGCATGGCATAACGCGATCGACGGCTGAACCGCGACACGGCCAGCTGCTGCCATCGCAACCAGACGCAGCCCGGCCCGCGCCGGCTTTGGGGCAACAGGTTGACCTCGAGAGGCGGACCGGAGCGACGCATCACCAGCCATCGCCCATCGCTCCGCCAGACCATGCGCTGCACGCGACGCGATCCCCACCAGCCTGCCTGCCAGAATCCCACGGCGATGACGATACCGGACGACACGATCAGCAGCGCTTGCGCCCACAGATCGATCGGCAACAACGCAGGGGCCATGCTCGCCAGGGCCAGCGTCAACAACACCACCCGCGACTCGGTGCGGCGCGACCGCACATCAAGATCCAGCGTTGGTGAGTCTTGCAACGACATTGACCAGCTCCGTATCGGTCGGCGTATCGCGTCCCGTCAGGTAAGCAAAAAGTTGGGGATCCTGCAGATCGAGCAGGGCTTCGAACGCCTGTTGCTCGGCCGCGGGTGCCGCAGAGTACCGCTGATCGAGGTAGCGTTGCAGCACCACATCGAGTTCGCGCATGCCGCGGCGACAATGCCAGCGCAGGCGTCGCTGGTGGGTAGCGGCATCTTCTCCAGCGGTCGCTGGCGAAGACGGGGGCCGGTCAACGGGTAAGCTGGTCAACGGGTAAGAACTCGAAAGGCGTCAGTTTGACCAGCTTACCAGTTAAGCGGCTTATGCTCTGACCGGCTACGCCAGTCTGGCTGTAGCCTGTCGCCCGGCCGGTCAATGATTGCGTTCCGCGGCACGTTCAGTGATTGCATTCAGTGATTGCGTTCCGCGGTACATCCAATGATTGCGTTTCTAATGATTGCGTTCCGCGGCACATCTAATGATTGCGTTCCGCAATCAGCTGCTTGATCTCAGCGATGGCGCGCGCCGGGTTGAGGTCCTTCGGGCAGGCTTCCGCGCAATTCATGATGGTATGGCAACGATACAGGCGGAACGGGTCCTCCAAATCGTCGAGTCGCTCGCCGGTCGCCTCATCGCGCGTATCGATGATCCAGCGATAGGCCGCCAGCAAGGCCGCGGGGCCGAGATAACGATCGCTGTTCCACCAGTAGCTCGGACAGGACGTCGAGCAGCACGCACACAGAATACAGGCCGATGGGCGATCGATCTTTTCCTGGTCTTCCTTGGATTGCAGGCGCTCGCCATCGGGCGGAGCCGGCGTGCGTGTCTGCAGCCATGGCTTCACAGAGGCATACTGTGCGTAGAAGTTCGTGAGATCGGGCACCAGATCCTTGATCACGGGCATGTGCGGCAGCGGGTAGATTTTCACCTCACCACGCACTTCTTCGGTCGCCTTGGTGCAGGCCAGCGTGTTCACGCCGTCGATATTCATCGCACAGGAACCGCAGATGCCTTCACGGCACGAACGGCGGAACGTAAGCGTCGGATCAATCTCGTTTTTGATCTTGATCAGTGCATCGAGCACCATGGGACCGCACGAGTCCATGTCAACTTCATAGATATCGACCCGCGGGTTCTCGCCGGACTCCGGGTCGAAGCGGTAGATCTTGAAGTTGCGTACGTTCTTCGTGCCCGTTGGCGCGCGCACTAACTTGCCCGGCTTGATCCTGGAATTCGCCGGCAGACGGAATTGAACCATATTGATGACCTGATTTCGCTAACGCTGCAAACAGAAGGCTACGGGCTACGGGCGACGGCCAGCACGATCAATTCTGACCGTAGCCCGTATCTGGCCGTAGACCGTAGCCCGTCGCCTGTAACCCATTTTCAATACACTCGCGCCTTCGGCGGCACGACCTCGACATCGTCTGTCAGAGTGTTCAGGTGGACCGGGCGGTACTCGAACGCCACCTTGCCCTGCTCGTTCACCCATGACAGCGTGTGCTTCATCCAGTTGACGTCGTCGCGATCCGGAAAATCCTCGCGGGCGTGCGCGCCGCGGCTTTCCTTGCGATTCGCCGCCGAGTGCATGGTCGCTACCGCCTGACACAGCAGATTTTCCAGTTCGAGCGTCTCGATCAGGTCGGTGTTCCAAACCATGTTGCGATCGCTGACATTCACATCGGTGAACGAGTTGAATACGTCGGTCATCTTGTGAACGCCTTCCTGCAGCGACTCGCCGGTGCGGAACACGGCAGCGTGCGTCTGCATGACGCGCTGCATGTTGAGGCGGATGTCGGCCGTCTTCAGCGAACCCTTGGCGTTTCGCAACTGGTCGATACGCGTAATGGCCAGTTCACCTGCGTTCTTTTGCAAGGGACGATGGCGCGTGCCCGGCTTCACGATCTCGGCACAGTGACGCGCAGCCTCGCGACCGAACACCACCAGATCCAGCAGCGAGTTCGAGCCGAGACGATTGGCGCCGTGCACCGAGACACAGGCGGCTTCGCCGACGGCCATGAGTCCCGGCACCACGGTGTCCGGTTGACCATTCTTCAGCGTCACGACTTCGCCGTGATAGTTCGCCGGGATGCCGCCCATGTTGTAGTGCACGGTTGGCAGCACCGGAATCGGCTGCTTGGTGACGTCGACACCCGCGAAAATCTTTGCGGTTTCGGCAATGCCAGGCAGCTTTTCATGAATGTCGGCCGATGGCAGATGCTCAAGGTGCAGGAAGATATGGTCTTTGTGCGCGCCCACGCCGCGACCTTCGCGGATCTCGATCGTCATGGCGCGGCTGACCACGTCGCGCGATGCCAGGTCTTTTGCTTTCGGTGCATAGCGTTCCATGAAACGCTCGCCCGCAGAGTTACGCAGAATACCGCCCTCGCCGCGCACGCCTTCTGTGATCAGGCAGCCGGCGCCGTAAATGCCGGTCGGATGGAATTGGACGAACTCCATGTCCTGCATCGGCAGGCCCGCACGCAACACCATGCCGCCGCCGTCGCCCGTGCACGTATGCGCCGACGTACAGGAGAAATAGGCTCGTCCGTAGCCGCCGGTCGCAAGAATCGTCTGATG
>JAIBJL010000451.1 GCA_020029545.1 Gammaproteobacteria bacterium | reverse complement strand
TGCACGCTCTATCACGGCGTGACCCTCGGCGGCACGTCGTGGAACTTGGGCAAGCGGCATCCGACGCTGGGGAAGGGCGTGGTCGTCGGTGCCGGCGCCAAGGTGCTCGGGCCGATCACGGTGGCCGACGGCGCGAAGGTCGGCTCCAATGCCGTCGTCGTGCGCGATGTGCCACCGCGGGCTACCGCGGTCGGCATTCCGGCGCGGATCATCGAATCGGAACTCGATCTGATGCGCGAGGAGAAGGCCGAGCAGATGGGATTCTCGGCCTACGCGGTAACGCGCAATGACGACGATCCGCTGGCGGTGGCGCTGCACGGGTTGCTCGACCATGCGGTGGAAACCGATCGGCGTATCGAGGCGCTGGTTCGTCAGCTGGAGCGTTCGGGCGTGAAGTGCGGCGATGAACTGGCAACCGCCGACAAGTTCGACCCGAACTACCTGTCGAAAATAGTTGACTAAATCGTTCGGGATTTGTATAGTCGATCGAACAATTCAAGTATTGGGTAGCCCGGCAGATTGCATTGGCTGCACAGGGCGGAGATACGCGGAGACAGGCGCGGACACTCGACGGTGAGGTGGGCGATGAGACTGACGACCAAAGGGCGGTTTGCGGTAACGGCGATGATCGATCTGGCGCTGCGTCAGGGGTCGGGGCCAGTCACGCTGGCGGGTATCAGCGAGCGGCAGCGCATCTCTCTATCGTATCTCGAGCAACTGTTCGGCAAGTTGCGCCGGCACCGCATCGTCAGCAGCGTGCGTGGTCCGGGCGGCGGCTACTGCCTCGCCCAGACGATCGATTCGATTACCGTGGCGGATATCATCGTCGCTGTCGATGAGCCGCTCGATGCGACCTCCTGCGGTGGCAAGCAAAACTGCCAGGACGACCAGCGCTGCATGACGCACGAGCTGTGGACCAGTCTCAACGAAAAGATGTTCGAGTATCTCGACAGCGTGTCGCTGGCCGATCTGGTTGCCCAGCAGAAGCGGCGCGGCAATGCTGAAGGTGTGAGTGTTTTGCTCGATGGCAGGCGTACGCGAGACTCGCAGTCCCCGGCAGTCGCCTCGGCCTGAGCGAAGATGCAAACTGGAGTGTGAGATGCTGAAGTTCCCGATCTATCTCGATTACTCGGCGACGACGCCGGTCGATCCGCGCGTTGCCGCCAAGCTGATTCCCTATCTGACCGAGCGCTTCGGCAACCCGGCCAGTCGTTCCCATGCCTACGGCTGGGAAGCCGAGAAGGCGGTCGAGGATGCACGCGAGCAGGTTGCAGCACTTGTCGGCGCAGATCCGAAGGAAATCATCTGGACCTCGGGGGCGACCGAATCGAACAACCTGGCGATCAAAGGCGCGGCGCACTTCTATGCCGGCAAGGGCAAGCACCTGATCACGATGAAGACAGAGCACAAGGCGGTGCTCGACACCTGCCGCGAGCTGGAGCGCCACGGGTTCGAAGTGACCTACCTCGATCCTGAGCCGAACGGCCTGCTGAGCATCGAGAGGTTCAAGCAGGCGCTGCGTCCGGACACGATCGTGGTCTCGGTGATGTCGGTGAACAACGAGATCGGCGTGGTTCAGCCGATTTCCGAAATCGGCGAGATCTGCCGCGACAAGGGAATCATATTCCATGTCGATTCGGCGCAGGCCACCGGCAAGATCGGAATCGACCTTGGCGCGTTGAAGGTCGACCTGATGTCGTTCTCGGCGCACAAGACTTACGGCCCGAAAGGTGTGGGCGCGCTGTACGTCCGCCGCAAGCCGCGGGTGCGCCTCGAAGCGCAGATGCATGGCGGTGGCCACGAGCGCGGACTGCGCTCGGGCACGCTGGCCACGCACCAGATCGTCGGCATGGGCGAAGCGTTTCGTTTGGCGAAGGCGGAAATGGCGATCGAAAACGACCGCATCCGCTTTCTGCGCGACAAGCTGTACAAAGGCTTCGCTGACATGGAGGAGGTGTACGTCAATGGCGACCTCGAGCAGCGGGTGCCGCACAATCTCAACGTCAGCTTCAACTTCGTCGAGGGTGAATCACTGATCATGGCGATCAAGGATGTCGCGGTGTCGAGCGGATCGGCCTGTACGTCGGCGAGCCTCGAACCCAGCTACGTTTTGCGCGCACTCGGTCGCAACGACGAACTGGCGCACAGTTCGATCCGTTTCACGCTTGGTCGCTTCACGACCGAGGAGGAGATCGATTTCACGATCGATCTGCTCCAGCACAAGATCGGCAAACTGCGCGATCTTTCGCCGCTCTGGGAGATGTACAAGGACGGCGTCGACCTCAGCACCGTGCAGTGGGCGGCGCACTGAGCAGAGTGGTTGCATCCCGCTGAAACAGGAGTACGAAATGGCATATAGCGAAAAGGTTCTGGATCACTATGAAAATCCGCGCAACGTAGGCGCCTTCGACAAGGACGACGAGGCGGTGGGCACGGGCATGGTCGGTGCTCCGGCCTGCGGCGACGTGATGAAACTGCAGATCAAAGTGGGCACCGACGGTCGCATCGAGGATGCGAAGTTCAAGACCTACGGCTGCGGTTCGGCGATCGCGTCGAGTTCACTCGTGACCGAGTGGGTCAAGGGCAAGACGCTCGATCAGGCACTCGAGATCAAGAACACCAACATTGCCGAGGAACTGGCGCTGCCGCCAGTGAAGATCCACTGTTCGATCCTCGCCGAGGACGCGATCAAGGCGGCGGTGACCGATTACAAGAAGAAGCACGGCGAAACCGCGGAGTCGTCCGCGAGCACTGTCGGCGCAACTGCGCAGGCCTGAAATGAAAGGTCCGACGAACATGACGGTCACGATAACCGAACGCGCTGCAAAGCATGTGAGCACCTTCCTTGCCAAGCGTGGCAAGGGCGTCGGTGTGCGGCTCGGGGTTCGCACCTCGGGCTGTTCGGGCATGGCCTACAAGCTGGAGTTCGTCGATTCGGTCGACGCCGACGATCTGGTCTTCGAGTGCAACGGCGTCAAGGTGGTGGTCGATCCGAAAAGCTTGCCGTACATCGACGGTACCGAGCTCGACTTCGCACGCGAAGGACTCAACGAAGGCTTCAAGTTCAATAATCCGAACGTCAAGAACGAGTGCGGTTGCGGAGAAAGCTTCAACGTCTGAAGCGGGACTCGGGCAATATCACAACAAGAATACGCGGGGAGGGGACAAGGATATCGTTGGCGTGCGCCGAGTTTCTGCGTGCCGCCTGGTGAGTGTCTTTGCCGAATGGTCCGATTCCCATGAGTACGGATTTCTCGCAGGATTTCTTCTCTTTGTTCGGTCTCTCGCCGAGCTATCAGGTCGATCCGATGGCGCTCGAGGCGGCCTATCACGATCTGCAGACGCGCGTTCATCCCGACAAATTCGCTCACCTGCCCGATGCGGACAAGCGGGTGTCGATGCAATGGGCAACACGCATCAATGAGGCCTATCGCACACTGAAGTTCCCGCTGGCGCGCGCCCAATACCTGCTGCATCTGAAGGGCGTCGATACGGCCGCCGAGAGCAATACCGCGATGCCCGCTGCCTTCCTGATGGAGCAGATGGAATGGCGCGAGGCCGTCGCAGAAGCGCGAACGGCCGAGGATAGCGATGAACTGGAGAAATTGCTGGTGCGCCTGAAGCATCAGCACGCCGGCGTGATCGAGGAAATCGAGCGCGACCTCGACAAGTCGCATGACTACCCCGCCGCAGCCGCGGCAGTGCGCCGCCTGATGTTCGTCGAGAAACTGCAGCACGATCTGCTCGACGCAATCGAGTCGCTGGAAAGCTGATGGCATTGCTGCAAATCGCCGAACCCGGTATGAGCACCGAACCGCACCAGCACCGACTGGCGGTGGGCATCGACCTGGGAACCACAAATTCGCTGGTCGCCACGGTGCGCAACGGCATCGCGGTGTGCATCAATGACGAGGAAGGGCGGGCCTTGCTGCCTTCGATCGTCCAATACAAGGCCGATGGCGCGA
>JAIBJL010000450.1 GCA_020029545.1 Gammaproteobacteria bacterium | reverse complement strand
TTCCGGGGCGCGTGGATTGCCGCCGGTCGACGGTGCGAGATACACATCGACACCAGCGGTCGCTTGCGCCAACTGCTGCATCATCAACGAACGCAGCCGCTGCGATTGCAGATACTCGACCGCCGGCACCATGCGACTGACTCGAAACCGGTCGGCTTTGGTCTTTGCCGTCAACAACTGATCGCGACCCGATCGCAATAGTTCATCGAAGAACACCGCGGCCTCGACACTGAGACTGAGAATTTCGACGGGAAAGTCCGGCGTGCCGATGGGCACCAGCGTCACGCCCAGCGCCTGGAGCTGTTCCAGCGTCGCCTTGTCGTTGCGTACCCACTCCGGTGAGCGGTCCGCATCGGCAAACGCCTTGTCCAGATAGCCCACGCGCAGCTTGCTGATGTCGAGCATCGCGTCCCAATTGAATGGAATGTCCGACACGCTGAGATCGCGACCATCGGGACGCGCAATGACACTCATCACCAGCGCACAATCTTCCACGTAACGACACATCGGACCGAGTCGATCCTGCGTCCAGGCAAGCGCCATCACCCCATAGCGACTGACGCGACCGAACGTCGGACGCAGCCCGGTAACACCGCAGCGAGCCGCAGGACTGAGGATCGAACCGCCGGTCTCGGTGCCGATGGCGAATGGCACCAGCCCCGCCGCGACCGCAGAGCCGGGACCTGCGGACGAGCCGCTGGCACCCTCATCGAGTTTCCACGGATTGTTGGTGCGCCCACCGAACCATTGATCGCCGCCCGCAAGTTCGCCGGTCGCAAGCTTCGCGAGCAACACCGCACCTGCCTCGCGCAGCATTTCGACCACGCTGGCTTCCTCATCGATCATCTGATCCTGGTAGGCGCCCGATCCCCACGTCGTCTTGTAGCCTTTGACAGCGATAATGTCTTTCGCGCCCCAGGGGACACCATGTAACGGACCGCGATACTTACCCGCCGCGATCTCCACATCCGCCTGCATGGCCTGACGCATGGCCAGTTCGTCGCAGAAACTGACGACACAATTGAGCTTCGGGTTGTATTTCTTCAGCCGCGCGAGGTACATCTCGGTGAGTTCCACCGAGGTCACCTGCTTGGTTTTCAGCAGCTGCGCAAGATGCGTGACCGGCCAGAACGCCACATCTTCCAGATGCGAAGGACGCCTGATCGCCGGCAGCTTGCTCATGCGCCACGGCGTACGGGCACGCTCTACCTGCATGCCCGGCACGAGTGGGCTGAAATAGAACGGTGGGCTTACGTTGTTCGGAATCTTTTGCGCGTGTAGCGCCTGGATGCGATCGAGATTCTGATTGACACCCTGAACCATCGACGCGAGCGTGGCATCCGTGAATTGCAGACCTGCGATCGTGGCGGCAGACCTTAGCATCGAAGCGTCGATGGTCGTCGCGCCCGTCTCGCTCATCTTTGCCCACAGCACGCCGGGCAACAGCGGCGCGCTCAGCCCCAGCGTCGAGACGCTGGCCAGAAAATGTCGACGCGATTCGGCGCTGCTGCTCATTTCATTGCTTCATTCCATCGACGCCGCGTGCGTTGGCGACGCAATCAGATCGGTGGTTTTTGCCAGCCGCCGCTCTTGCTCTCAAGGAAGCTGGCTACTGCCAAGGTGAGATCGTCGCGCCATGGAGCGGCGATGACCTGCACACCGATCGGCAGCTTGCCATCGGCGGAACTGCCGCAACGAACGACAGTGGACGGCCAGCCGGTGCTGTTGAATATTCCGGTGTACTGCCAGGTAGTGCCGGGGCCGCCGAAGCCCGCGCCCGGTTCGGCATCGATGGGCTGTGCGGGCTTGTTGGCGACCGGGCAGATAAAGATGTCGTAGCCGGTCATCCATTCGAGCATTCGCGACTTGCCAAGATCCTGCAGTTCCCATGCCTCGACGTACTCAGCGCTCGTAATCGGCGTCATCGACTTCATGCGTTCCTTCACGGAAGGCGAGAAATTCTTCGAGCCGAATTTATCGGCGAGCCGCTGATAAAACTGCCAGGCGTCGCCACCGGTAAGCTTGGTACGCGCCGCATTCAGCTCCAGCAGAATCTGTTGCGGCACATCTTCCTTCACGCTGGCTGTCGCGCCTTCGAGCCACTTGGCCGCCTGCCGGACTGTCTTCTTCGTATCCTCATCCGTGGCCGATTGTCCGGTGGCGCCATTGTCCGCGCAGTACGCGACACGCAGCTTCTTGAGGTCGACCTTGGCGGGATCTGCCCATGGCACAGGAGCGCATGACGCATCGCGAAAATCCGGGCCGCTGATAATCGGCGTGATCAGGGTCAGGTCTTCCACGCGGCGTGCCATGGGGCCAAGCTGCTGCCACAAATCGAACACGCCGCCGTAGTCGACGATGTGGCCGGTGCGAGGTACACGTACGCTCGTCGGCTTGATGCCGGCAATGCCATTGTTGTGCGCCGGGCCGCGAATCGAGCCGCCCCAATCCGAACCGATATCGAACGCCGCGCCGCCCGCCGCCACGATGGCACCTGCGCCACCGGACGAACCCGACGTGCTGCGAGTGAGATCGTAGGGATTGTGCGAACCACCAAACAGCAGATTGCTTGCGGTACTGATGCCGCTCAGACCGCCGAGCGTAAACTCCGGCGTATTGGTCTTGCCGAGCAGAATGGCTCCCGCCTTGCGCACTCGCGCCACGACAGTTGCGTCTTTGGCCGGGACGAACTGTTGTCGTCCCATCGTGCCCCCCGTCGACACCACGCCTTCCGTGTCGAGCGAATCCTTGATCGTCATTGGCACACCATGCAACGGCCCGACGAACTCACCTCGTGCAGCCTTCTCGTCCAGTGCCTTCGCCTCGGCGCGCGCGCGTTTGAACGAATTCGTGACGACAGCATTGAGCGCATCGTTCACATCAATCTGTCGGCTGATATAGGCCTCCACCGCATCGGTAGCCGAGATCTTGCGCTGGCGGATCAGACCGGCGAGCTTGGTCGCCGACATGTAAATGATGTCGTCGGATTTGTCGGTGGACGCCGCCTGCGTGACGGAGGCGACCGCCGTCGCTGCGGCTGCCGCGATCTGACGCGTCGAACTCAGCCGCAGAAAATCGCGGCGTCGCGGTTGTGCGGGTGCCTCGTCTGCTGCTGGACCTGCGATGGTTGCGTTCATGTGCGCCTCTTTTCGACCGATACGAGTCAGACGCAACGCAGAGAGCACACCCCATGTCTGGGGAGAAGTGAGTGGTGAGCGGTGTGGGAGCGGGTTGCAAGGATTGGGGATTCGGGAACAGCGTTAAGCGATCGTCCCCCGCGCACAGTCGGGGCCGGTCAGTAGAGCCGCCGGTGTGTCCTTGGTGGCGTTGAGCGAGCCGCGCTGACGAGCTACCGTTGGAGAAGTGACGTCGCAGGCAGCTGCGCGGGTCCACCGCACGGCTTCGACCAACCAACTCGTCATGACGATATGCGAAGTCGCACGCCTGCCACACGCAATGTAACCGTAAAATAACCCCTCTTGAGCGCTCGAATCCCCGGTTTGCTACCACCCCCCTCTTCCGCAGCCATCAGATGAACGCACCGGCACGCCAGAAACTGACCCATCTGCAACGCCTTGAGGCGGAAAGCATTCACATCATGCGCGAGGTGGTGGCCGAGGCGGAAAGGCCGGTCATGCTGTACTCCGTCGGCAAAGACAGTGCCTGCATGCTGCACCTGGCCAAGAAGGCGTTTTACCCTTCGCGCCCGCCCTTTCCACTGCTGCATGTCGATACGACATGGAAATTCCGCGCCATGTATGAGCTGCGCGACAAGGCCGCGCGCGAGGCCGGAATGGAGCTGCTCGTCTATCGCAACCCGGAGGCGATGGAGAAAGGCATCAATCCCTTCGATCATGGTTCGCTGCACACCGACCTGTGGAAAACCGAGGGACTCAAGCAGGCGCTGGACAAGTACGGATTCGATGTAGCGTTCGGCGGTGCCCGCCGCGATGAAGAAAAGAGCCG
>JAIBJL010000449.1 GCA_020029545.1 Gammaproteobacteria bacterium | reverse complement strand
CAGGTTAACGGGACAGTCGGGACATCCTGCCCATGACAACCTACCTCGCCGTTACGCAGAATCCCGCCACGAATTCTTCAGACGGAATGATCATGCAGTTACTCAACGGACTCAATCATGTCGCGGTGCTGACAGGCGACCTGAATCGCTTCACCGATTTCTACACCAATGTCTTAGGGTTGGAGATCGTCTTCGCCGAGACCGTACCCGGCTTCCGGCATGCAATTCTGCGCATCGGCCCGGACGCCTGGTTGCACCCGGCGGAAATCACGGGCAACACGCACGCCAGTGCACTGCCGACCATGTTTGCTCGCGGACATCTCGACCATCTCGCACTCACCGCCGCGTCGCAGGCTGCCTTCGACAAGCTGCGAGCGCGACTGATCGAACACGGCGCGAGCGATGGCGTGGTAGAGACGCTGGGCGCGTTTCATTCCTTGTGGTTCGAAGATCCGGATGGCATGCAGGCGGAACTCGTTCTGATCGTCGACCCCGGGTTGCGCGGCATACACGCACCGCGACATCTGGCCGTCGCCGATTGACTCAGCCCCAGGAGCCTGTCCGAGTAATGGCTATCTACTGCGGCTGCGCCACAGCGGTCCTTTTTGGCGATCCTTCGCGTCGGATTCGGCTATCAGATGACGGGCTACTTCGTTGCCTGAGACCTAGTGATGGTGCCGATGATGTGCGTCCGGGTAGTGCTCATGGTCATGAGTGACGGGATCGTGACGATGCCGATGGGTGTGTTTACCCTGCCCGCCTGGAAGGTCTGCGGGATCGTGGCCATGCTGATGATGTTCGTCATGCATATGTTCGTGTTCGTGCTCCAGTGGTTCGTGAGTGTGTCTGTGACGGTGGTGCTCGGTGAGATGCAACCACACACCCAGCGCCATCAACCCACCCGCGACGATCAACTGCAGCGAGAGTGTTTCGTGCAGCAGCAAAACGGATAGCGCCGCTCCGAAGAATGGCGCTATTGAGAAATACGCACCGGTACGGGCGGTGCCCAGGTGACGCAAGCTCACGACGAAGAGCGAGAGACTGACGCCATAGGCCAAACATCCGACCGCCAACGCCGCGGCGATGCTCACGATCGGTGGCGCAGCCAGGTCGCGGGTAAATACGAACGCAAGCACAAGATTGGTGACGCCAGCCGTGAGTCCCTTGATGCAGGCGATCCACGTTGCGTCAGCAAGCGATACCTTCCGGGTCAGGTTATTATCCAGCGCCCACGCCACGCAGGCCCCGAGCACGGCAAGTGACGGTCCGATCGCCATCGACGCTGATAGAGTCTCAGCTTTGTTCGGCCAGCTCAGTACGACGGCGCCAGCCACAATCATCATCATTCCGAGCACTACTCTTGCATCGAAGTTTTCGCGAAACACGAACCATGCGAGCAGAGCGGTGAAAACGCCTTCCGCGTTGAGCAGAAGCGATGCGCTGGAAGCCGGCATGTGCATCAAGCCGGACATGAGCAGAACAGGCGCGATGACACCACCGGCTGCTGTAGCCCCGGCAAGCCAGCGCCATTCGCCATCAGCAAACGGGATGACGATGGACAAGCGCTTTGCCAGGCGATAGATCGTCAGACCGAGCCCCGAGCCCAGATACAGCAGTCCGGCAAGCAACCAAGGATCGAAATCGGCAAGCAGGATTTTCGCAAGCGGAGTGCTGGCGCCGAACAGCAGTGCCGCCCCGAGTGCTGCCGAAATGCCCGGTGAGTGGACTGCGGACCCAGTCGAGCTGCGGGGTTGATCATCCACTGTTCGTCTCTCCTGCGTGACGTGAACTTGTGCGACTTTCGGCGCCCCGCGACAGCAGTGTAGCGTCATCGGACGATAGGCGACTAAGCTCCCCCTGTGCCCATAGCCCCATTGCGCTGCAAGATTCCCGATACCCTTCGAGGAGCAACATGATGACACCGACACGACGCGAAGCCCTAGGTCTGCTCGGCACGACGGCGGCGGCAGCTATGATTCCTGATATGGCTATTGCCGCTGCGCCATCCATCGACGTGCGCGGTTCGATGCTGGGCGGGCGCGAACCCAGGCCGCTACCGTTCGATCCGGCGAAGGTGTCCGGGCTTTCGGAAAAGCTCCTGCGGTCCCACTGGGAGAACAACTACATCGGTTCTGTAAAGGCGCTCAACATGATTTCCGAGCGAATGGCGGCTGCCATGCGCGAACCGGATTTTCCGCCGCTGGTATACGGCGGTTTGAAACGCGAGGAGCTGCATCGCGTGGGATCCGTCGTCCTTCATGAGCACTACTTCGGCAACCTGGGTGGCGACGGCAAAGCCGCTGGCGGTGTTCTCGGCGCCATCAAGTCTGCCTATGGCAGCTATGAGGCATGGGAAGCGGAATTTCGGCGTACGGCGATGTCGCTGGCGGGCGGTTCCGGCTGGTGTGTGTTGACCTACAACCTATACACCCATGAGCTGCGCAATCAATGGGCGTGGGACCATATGCATGGCGCAATCGGCGGCGTACCGCTGTTGGTACTCGACATGTACGAGCATTCATATCACATGGATTACGGCTCCGCTGCCGCAAAATACGTAGACGCGTTCATGAAGAACGTTCAATGGGAAGAGGTTGACAAGCGTTTCGCCGCGATCAAGGCGTGACGGGCCACGGTCAACCGTCGTCGCCAGTCGGCTGACGCTTGACCTTGCCCTTGGGTGAAGATTCAAAGTCCACCCGTGGATACCAAATATGCCTCACGACTGCCTTCGATTGGCAAGTTCTCGGCTGCAATCCAGTAAGCGCCCAAGACGCTGCAGTTGTACGACGAGTTGACCGTTATCGCCGATGTAATCTGCGCAGACCAGAGGCGCGCACAGGCGCTTCGGGCACGGCCTTGTCGGCTACGTCTGACATCCTCATCGCAAGCGCCCGTCCGTGTACATGCACCGAAGTAGCAGCATCGCTGCAAAGTGTGCTGATTGCGTTGCACAGTGAACCTGAGCGTAACGTGGCGGCACTGACCGTACGTTCCCATTCGATTCGCCCATCCAATTCCCACTCAACTGATGCAATGCAATTGCGCCTTGCAAGGGGAGAACCATGATGAACCGAACACTTGTGCGCCTGCCGGCGCTGCTGCTCGCGATCATGTTCAGTGCCGTGACGGCATTGCCTGCCTTTGCACACAACGACGATCGCGACTCGCATGACCATCACCCACCAGCGTACGCGAATGAAGTGCTCGTGTCCGACGGGTCCATTGCGGCCGCATTCACCGATCCGAATCTGGTCAACGGCTGGGGCGTGGTCTTCAATCCCGTCGGCTTCGTGTGGGTCAACGCTGCCGACACAGGTAAGTCGACGCTGTATGACGGTATGGGACAGCCGCAAGCACTGGTGGTCACCGTTCCCGGCGCCAACGGCGAGATGGGTAATCCCACCGGCATCGTCTTCAGCGGCGGCGCGGATTTCGTAGTGACCAACGGCGTCACCAACGGTCCGGCGCGATTCTTGTTCGCCACCGAAAACGGCACGATCGCCGGCTGGGCGCCCAACGTCAACGCGACGAATGCGTTCAAGGCGGTGGACAGCTCGGCTGGCGCAGCCAGCTACAAGGGCCTTGCCATCAGCGGCAACGGCGCCACCCATCTGTTGTACGCAACCGATTTTCACAATGCGCGCGTGGATGTGTTCGACGGCACGTTCAAGCCCATCAATATTACCGGGGCTTTCCAGGATCCGCGCCTCCCCAATGGCTATGCACCATTCGGGATTCAAGCCATCAACGGCGATATCTATGTCACCTTCGCCAAGCAGGATAGCGACGCCGAAGAGGAATTGACGGGCCCGGGTCTGGGCTTCGTCAGCGTGTTCGATGCAGATGGAACATTCCTGCGCCGGCTGGCGAGCCGTGGGGCGCTGAATGCGCCTTGGGGAATCGCACTGGCGCCGGCGAGCTTCGGCGAGTTCGGCGGCGCATTGCTGATCGGCAACTTCGGCGACGGCGC
>JAIBJL010000448.1 GCA_020029545.1 Gammaproteobacteria bacterium | reverse complement strand
CTGCGCGCGAAACTGGTCGAGTGCCTTGAGCACTTCAGGGTATTTGTTCCCCAGAATCGAGGCGGCCAGCAGCGCCGCGTTGGTTGCACCGGCCGCACCGATGGCCAGTGTGCCGACGGGAATACCGGCAGGCATCTGCACGATCGACAGCAGCGAGTCCATGCCGTTCAGGGCACGCGACTGCACCGGCACGCCGAGCACGGGCAGCGAGGTCTTCGCGGCAGTCATGCCCGGCAGATGGGCTGCTCCGCCGGCCCCCGCAATGATCACTTCGATGCCGCGGCCGCGTGCCGTGGATGCGTATTCGAACAGCAGGTCGGGCGTGCGGTGCGCGGACACGACACGGGTTTCGAACGCAATGCCGAGTCGTTTGAGTGTGTCCGCTGCGGGCTGCAGCGTCTCCCAGTCCGACTTCGATCCCATGATGATGCCGACAAGTGGTTTCATGAGGGAATTGTAACTGAAGTGATGCGTCCGATTGCCGCGCGCTGGCGGTTCGGTCGCTGCCGTCAGAGGGACTGTGAGATGTCGCCGGGGGCTGCCGCCACCGTCATGGCATCGCGCAGCACACGGAACAGTTCGCGGGCAGCTTTGGGCGTGGCGCCTTCCTGCTGCTCCTGTCGCGCGCGCTTGATCAGGCGGCTCAGTTCCGCCGCATTGAAAGTCGCCGTCGCGTGGGCCTCACGCAGCAAGCCAACCGCTTCCGGACCTTCGGCGATCAGCCGGTCGCGCCATGCCTCCACCCGTTTGAATCGCAATGCATCGAGACGCGCCTGATCGCGTCGCGCCGCAAGCGCCGCACGAATCGGCTCGGCATCGATCTTGCGCATCAGCTTGCCGATGTATTGTTTCTGTCGATACAGGCCGCCATGCGCAGTGATTCGCCGCGCCAGCAGCACCGCATCGCGCAGGGTTTCCGGCAGCGGCAGGGCCTCGAATTCATTGTCGGGCAGGTCGATCAACGCCTCCCCGAGCGTCTGCAGGTCATCGCTGCGTCGTTTCAGCTCGCTTTTGCTGGGGCCGTCGTATTCCGGCTCGTCGGTGTTCATAGGTTTGGATGTGCCCAAGGAAGCAAGGCCGGTGCATCCAGAAATGCACGAGGCAGATGATAGCTGCTGCGCGCCTGCTTGGCCCGCAGTGAATACGTTACACGGCGTTCCTGCCGATTGTTGCTCGATGAAGGCTGAAGGGATGATCGGCGGGCGGAGCGAGCCTGATAGAATCAACCCATGGCACAGCACATCACATCGTCGGCCACCGCGCCGGCTCGCGGGGCGCCAGCTTCGCATTCGAAGGCCGATCTCGAATCGCTGGTGGCGATGGCGCTGCAGGAAGCGCAGAGGTTGGGCGCGACTCAAGCGGAAGTCGGCGTCAGCATCGACACCGGGTTGTCCGTCACGGCGCGCTTCGGCGAAGTGGAAACGCTCGAATATCAACGTGACCGCGGCATGGGTGTCACCATCTATCGTGGTAAGCGCAAAGGCTCGGCAAGCACGGCCGACTTGAGTGCGACAGCGATACGCGAATCGGTGGCCAAGGCTTTCAGCATTGCAGCGTTCACGGCGGAAGACGAGTTTGCCGGCTTGCCGGACCCGGACACGATTGCGCGCGACATTCCCGACCTCGATCTGAATCATCCCTGGAACATCGATCCCGATGCAGCCCGCGATCTGGCAGTCGCTTGTGAAGCTGCGGCATTACAGGCCGACAAGCGGATCGGCAATTCCGAAGGCGCGACACTCTCGAGTCACCAGGGCTTGCGCGTGTTCGGCAATTCGCTCGGATTTCTCAATGGCTACGCCAGCACGCTGCACAGCCTGAGCTGCGTTGTGGTCGCCCAGGGCGAGGGTGAAATGCAGCGTGACTACTGGTATAGCTCGGTGCGCGACGCCCGCGACCTGGAAGACGGTCCCGCGATCGGCCGCCGTGCCGCCGAACGCGCGCTGCGTCGATTGAATGCGCGCAAGCTGGCGACAGCCACCGCACCGGTGCTGTTCGCTCCGGAACTGGCGCGGGGCCTCATCGGACATTTTCTCGGCGCCGTGCGTGGCGGCAGTCAGTATCGACGCTCGTCGTTTTTGCTGGACGCCGCCGGTCAGCAGGTGTTTCCCGAATGGATGCAGCTGTCCGAGCGTCCGCATATTCGCAAGGCGCTGGGCAGTGCGCCCTTCGACAGCGAAGGCGTGGCAACGCGCGACCGCGAACTGGTGCGCGATGGCGTGCTTACCGGCTATGTGTTGGGTACCTATTCAGCCCGCAAGCTGGGACTGAAGACGACCGGCAACGCCGGTGGCGTGCACAATCTGTTGGTGAAACCAGGCAGCGAAGATTTCTCTGGCCTGCTGCGAACGATGCATCGTGGCCTGTTCGTCACCGAATTGATGGGGCAGGGCGTGAACGGCGTGACGGGTGACTACTCACGCGGCGCCGCTGGCTTCTGGATAGAAAACGGCGAGTTCGCCTATCCCGTCCATGAAATCACCATCGCCGGCAATTTAAAGGAAATGCTGCGTCAGATCGTCGCCGTGGGCAACGATGTGGATACTCGCGGTGGCGTGCAAACCGGTTCGATTCTATTGGAGTCGATGACGATCGCCGGTGAATGAACCTGCACGGTCTTGCGATGTCGGGTTAAAACCCGGCCTATCAATGCTCGTTCACCAGATCCTTGACGGTCCGCTGTTCCAGGCTGTCCTTGAGCGCGTTTTCCGCCCGGTTCGCTGCCTTCACCGCGGGAGCGATGTCGCGAATACGTGAGAGGCGCGGCCCGGTCTCGTCCTTGCGTACGGCGTCGATCACTTCGGCGAGCTGGATCACTGCCGGGTCGCGTGCCGGTAACCAAGTATCGTCATCGACTATGATGAGCAGGCCTTTCCTTTCCAAGGCCGTGACGATGGGGCCGAGAGCGGCGCCCGGCAAATGGAGATGCTCCGCAAGCTGATTGATCGTCCAGCGCTGCTGCGAGTTCTGGTAATCCTTGACGATCAGGTACATCACCGAGAGCGCCGTGCGCTCGCTCAAACTGGGATTCAACTGGATGTCGCTGCGGCCGGGACGCAGGTACTGCGGGTGCTGCACATAGAAGGCCAGTTGGGCACCGAGCAGCAGGATCAGCCACGAGATGTGCAGCCAGATCAGCGCCACGATGACGATGGCAAAGCCGGCGTAGATCACCATCGTGCCGCTCGATCCGGAAACAAACGAGGTGAATACAGCCCCTGCAGTTGTCCAGGCAATGCCCGCGGCAATACCACCGGTCAGCGCTGCGCGAAAACGCACGCGGGTATTCGGAATGAACGCGTACAGGAACGTGAACACGCCGATGATCATGAGGTACGGCGCGATCCGTCCGATCATCAGCAGGATCGTGCCGAATGGCTCGTAGTGCGCTGCCATGCGCACGACCGAGCTTTCTCGCAGCGTCGCCATGAGTCCGATGGCAGCCACACTGATCGTGGGCCCGATGATCATCACGCTCAGGTATTCGATGAAGCGGCGGCCCAGACTGCGCGGTTGGTCGACACGCCAGACGAAATTGAAGCTCTCTTCGACCTTCTGAACCATCGACAGCACGGTGTAGAGCAGGAAGATGAGTGCCGTCGACCCCAGCACGCCGCTGCGAACGTTGTCGACGAACTGCATGATCTGCGCCGTGATGTCATAGGCCTTGTCACCCAGCGGTTCGAGAAGGTTATACAGCACGGGCTCCAGGTCGCGGTGGAAGCCGAGTCCCTTGAGCACCGAAAACGACAAGGCGATCAGCGGCACGACCGACAGCAAGGTCGTGTACACCAGGCTCATCGCACGCAGCGTCAGATCGCCGCGGAGGACGTCGCGGATCAGAGCGTACGGATAGCGCAGGAGACGACTCGCCAGCCACACCGGTTTGCCGATGAGCGATTCGGGCGGCTCGAACAGCCAGCACTCCAGGCGATTGAGAATAGGCGTCAGCATGAAGGATCAGACTGACACGG
>JAIBJL010000447.1 GCA_020029545.1 Gammaproteobacteria bacterium | reverse complement strand
GTGGTTTGTCGGTGAGGCGATGTTTGCGCTCGAGAGACCTATCGCATGCGCCGTGCCAGGATTGAGATGCCGCCGTGACTAGAAGGCTAACTATCGGAAAGACAAGGGCTATGTCGATTGCAGTCGAGCACTTCAGGCTTGTTCAGCCGCTGTGCGACGCGACTGGGTGGCGGGCAAGACCCAACTGATTGCCGGCTGCTGTTGGCTGGCTTGCAACACCAACGGGGCTATCGTTGTTGCGACCTGCGGCGCAGCCGATTCAGGCTGACCTGATCGAGCCCAACGCTCGACATTTCCTTTGCGGACATGCCGAGCGGCGCGGTGTGTGCCAACCGGCGGTTCGGCGTTCCACGCTCCGCGGTCGCCTCGCCAAAGCGTGTGTCGACCTATCAGGAGACCCTGAGAGCGAGGGAACGCCATTGCGAAGGCTTCGCCGTCCGGTATCTGGGCACGTCACACATTGATCACGTCGCAAGCGCGCAGACCGCGGTCAATCCGAAGTCCCTTCTGGACAACCGAATGGCCGCCGAATCATCTATCGCCGGCGATCCAGCACATTCGCAGGTACAGGATCATGAATGGGTCGCGTGAGCGCATCCGAAATGCCGGCAACGGCGTATTGCTTGCATGACGACGATCTGGACTCCAATCCGATGAGCCACGTGATGTCTCCCGCAAGGCGTTTCATCAGCGTCTTCGCGACAGATGAGGATGCACGCCGCCTTGCGACCGCCGGTGTCGCGTGCAACGTGGCCGCCTACGTTCACCTGCTGTTGGCCGCGTGGGATGTGCTGCCCCCCTGGACGCTGCTCGTCAGCGTTCCGATCCTGGTGCCGCGCTGGATGATCGCCGTTCACGAACTGTTTCACCTGCGCAGCCACCGCGAGGTGGACGTCGTGACGCGACTGCTTCCCTTCGCGTTCACCTTTCTCAGCGTTGGCTACCGGGAACTGCTGGTCAACCATCGCAGCCACCACCGCCACATGGCCAGCCCGTACGACGCCGAGTATTACCAACTGCGTGGCTCAAGACTGGCGGGCTTGTTCAATGCATTCAGCGCTCCCGAGCAGGCCTGGTTTCGCTGGGTCGCGGAGAACCGGATGGACCGCGAGTTGCTGCGTGACTCCCTCATACGCCTCACCGTGCTCCTGGCATTGATCTGGTCCGCCGGCGCAAGCTTCCTTTGGTACTGGGTGCCGGCGCGCTTAGCCTTCGGCTTGAGCTATTACGTCTTCTTCTATTGCCTGCATCGGCGGGGCGACGATTTCGGTGTCTATCAGCTGGCGGTCCCGGCACCGCTCGCGCGCATGGCAACGATCGTATGGGGCCATGACGTTGTCGAAGCCACCTTGCACCACGACGTCCATCATGCGCAACCACGCATCGCCACCAAGCATCTTGCGGAGTCGCGCGTCGTATTGACCGGAGCCCAGCGGCAGATTGAAGGTTGCCGCTTGGCATGCACGTTCAGAGTCGATGCGAGTGCTCCGGGCGTCAGAGCGATGGCACGAGAACGTCTGAATGGACTCAGTCCGTTGACAGTATCCCCGGAAGGTCGGCCATTTTTTTTGGGTAGGAGACTTTTGGACCCTCGCCTCGATCGGCGGCAGGCGACCCCTATGCCTGGATCCGCCTCGCAGCGCCAAAATCGGAGGACTTTCTGTTCCCGAGTCGGCTTCACGGCTCGGCGCATATCGGTACGCGCCAGCATCCTCGGGTCCTTCACGGGTGGATCTCCGAAATCGGGTTGGATACGACGGCTTACGGGACGCATTCTATGCGACGCACGAAGGCATCGCTGATCTACAGGCGCACCAAGCACGGCAAATGCACACATAAACGTCATGCGGTGGGAGCTCGATTCATTGCGCAGTCTTGAGCCATTCCTCAGCCGTCAGGAGGTCGACGCGCTACTGGCTGCGCCGGATCAACAGATCTGGTCGGGTCGCCGTGATCACGCAATGCTGTTGCTGGCGGTGCAGACCGGGTTGCGTCTGTCGGAGTTGACAAGCCTGCGGCACGACGATCTGCACGTCGGCACCGGGGCCCACGTCCGGGTAATCGGCAAGGGACGCAAGGAGCGGTGCACGCCGCTGAGCAAGAACACGCGCGCCGTACTGGCCGCGTGGGCGCGAGAACCGCTGTTGGCCGAGAACCAGCCGCTGTTTCCCAATGCACGCGGCGGCAATCTGAGTTCTCACGGCGTGCACTACCTGCTGAGCAAGCACGTCGCGACGGCCACCGCGCAGTGCCCGTCGCTGAGGAGCAAACGCGTGAGCCCGCATGTGCTTCGCCACACGACGGCGATGGACCTTCTTCACGAGGGTGTTGAGCAATCGACGATTGCGATCTGGCTTGGGCATGAGTCGATCGAGACGACGCAGATCTATCTGGATGCCGACCTGGCGATGAAGCAGGCGGTCCTCGACAAGACGACACCACCGCAGGGCAAGCCTGGTCGGTACCGGCCCGATGACCGACTGCTGGCGTTCCTCAAGGGCTTGTAACGCAGCCGTCTATGTCCCGCGAAGCGCCTGCCTGGCCATTGGCGGCGGGGTGCGCCGCGGGACATAGTCCGGCACGGGAGATAGTCGTGCCTATGGACTTCAGGACATAGGTCTGAAAGTACCGTTCGGTATCTCGGTATCTCGGTATCTCGGTATCTCGGTATCTCGGTATCTCGGTATCTCGGTATCTCGGTATCTCGGTATCTCGGTATCTCGGTATCTCGGTATCGAGGTCGATGATGCGCTTGAACTGGCGGAGCAGATCGACGTTTGACGGTCGCGGCGCATACCGATAGGGTCGGCGCCCGCCTGGCTGCGGTCGTCGGCCGACCCGCAGCTGTCCTTCTCCAAGGGCCGCTTTCACCGATCGCGGCAAGCGGCATCAAAGCGGCTGCGGCAATATTGGCAAGCCCTTCGAGATCGTCTTGCCGGAAACGAACGTCCGACTCCGACATTCTCACGCCTGCGAGCAGGCTGGCAGTAAGCGGGACCCTCTGGCTACCTGCGGTACCTGACCGGCATCCTGCGCGTCCGGGACGACAGAGCCAAGGTCGGCCCCGGTATCCGGATCACGTTGGCAACGGGCGCCACTTTGCGCTCGGGCACGGGCACTTCGGGATCTTCCGCGTGCATTTGCCCGTCGTATCGATCTCCAAAATGCGTCGACACAAGAACTTGCATAATTCTGCTCGATGTTGATGCAACGCCCAACGATCGCCAACCTCATGGCATATCGTTTCCCTCTCTCGACTGAAGGAGTCGGAGCACCGCTGCCTTTCAGTCGACGCCGACCGCATATGCGAATAGGTTGTTTGCCAGCACATATCACTTTCGTCTAGTTCCCCGTCATCGCGCATTCAGATAGTCTCGAACGCGCTGTCAAGAAGGACTCAATGCGGGACGACGACAGCCCACGAGGTGTGCTAACGCATTGCGTAAACCATCACAGATCAAAACTATTGGAACAAGCACACTCCGGCAACGGCGGTACTGCCGGGACACGAACAAAAAATGCATCACGGGGTCAGAAGAGACGATTGGCTTTGGCTGATGGGCAGCCTCACGCAGTTGCACGGCATTGCCTTCGATGCCGACCTGCTGCAGCGCGATTTCCCACCGCCGCTCGATGTCGCCGGATTGATCCGTGCCGGCGCCGCATGCGGGTTGATCCTGTCGGCCCACGCGGCTGAGCAAAAGAATATCGCCGCCATGCCAACGCCCTGTGTGGCGTGGCTACGAATCACCGATCCAACCTCGGCAACGTCGGACACCCCGGCACCGGACAGCGTCGCCCCGACCCGCAAACCCGCCCTGATTCTGCATGCCGTCCCGGCCGCGCAGTTCGAAACCCTGTTCGAGCGCGACATTCTGCTCGTCAAACGTGCCGGCGAGGCCGTCGCCGATCACGACATCCAGCCCAAGTCAAAGCAATTCGGCCTCGCCTGGTTCCTGCCCGAATTCCTCAAGCACAAGCGCATCTGGCGCGACGTGCTGATCGTCTCTTTGGCCCTGCAGCTACTCGGCCTGGCCACGCCGCTGCTCACCCAGGTGGTCATCGACAAGGTCGTCGTCCATCACACGCTGAGCACGCTGGGCGTGGTCGGCATCGGGCTCGCCATCGCGCTGGTCTTCTCCGCCGTCTTCGGCTGGCTGCGCCAGTACCTGCTCATCCACACCGGCAACCGTATCGATGCCGTGCTGGGCAGCGGCGTGCTGCGCCACCTGCTGCGCTTGCCGCTGCCGTATTTCCAGCACCGGCCCACCGGCGTGCTGGTTGCCCGCCTGCACGGGGTTGAAACCATCCGCGAGTTCCTCTCCGGCGCGGCCATCACCCTGCTGCTCGACATTCCCTTCATGGTCGTGCTGCTGGCGGTGATGTTCGTCTATAGCTGGCAGCTGACGCTGATCTCGGCTTCCCTGCTGATGTTGCTCACCGGCTTGAGCCTCGTCGTCACGCCGCTCTTCCGCGCCCGGCTCAACCACCAGTTCCTGGTCGGTGCGCGCAACCAGAGCTTCGTCACCGAATACACCGCCGGCATCGAGACCGTGAAGAGCCTGCAGATGGAACCGAAGCTCGAAGCGCGTTACGGCGAACTGCTGGCCGACTACCTGGACGCCGGTTTCAAGACC